>JAFVBP010000085.1 GCA_017479925.1 Selenomonadaceae bacterium
ATTTTTCCGCCGCGAATTCGTATTCGATCGGGTCTTCGAGCGTCAACAGGTGACACGGGCGCAGTTGAATCAATTCGTTCAGAAATGCCGCCAAAGTCGTCGATTTGCCGCTGCCCGTGCGTCCCGTCACGAGAATCAAACCGTGCGACGCGTCAAAAAATTTTTTCAACGCGGGCGGTGCGTTCAACATGTCCAGCGACGGAATTCCTTTGGCGATTAACCGCAGTGCAAGCGCGGGCACGTTTCGTTGACGGTAGACGTTGACGCGGAAACGGCGATCGATTGTTTCGTCGACGTGCGAAAAATCGACCGCCAAATCTACTTCGAGTTCCGAGCGAAGTCGCGGCGTCAACAGTTCGTTTAAAAAACTTTCGACGGTCAAAGCGGACAACGTTGCGCCACGTGAAAAAAGTTCGCCGTTCACACGAAAAAAAGGCGGCTTCCCGACCGTCAGGTGAATGTCTGACGCTTCGAGCGAGACCGCGGCATGAAGAATTTGTTTTAACATAAAAATCTTCCTTACGTTTCGGAAACACAAACGATAATCATCACGAAAATTTTTTCGGCAAGCGAGTCGTCGAGATTGACCACAAAGTAAAAATCGCCGTCGGGATTCGTCGCCTCAAAAACGGGATTTATCGCCTCGTTGGCTTCCAACATCGACAGCGAATCATGTGAGCCTAATATATTCACGAAGACACTGCGCGCACGTTGCAGGTTGTTTTTGACGGGCGGCGAATCAAGCGCGGCATTGACGGCGGCAACGGTTGGTTTTTCGCCCGACGCCTCACCGAAGGCGACGAAAACTTTTTTACCGCAGGTCAACAGTTCGATTAGGTCTTCACCGTCCACGGGCATCAAATACGGATAAAATTCCTCGTCGTACACCGAATGTATGCCGTGAACGATTTTGTACGAAAAATCTTCGACGGGCAGATTGAGCTGTTGCTCCGCGAGATTTATGACGACGCCGAATTTTTGTTGCAAGCGGCTCAATTCGTCGACGTTGCTTGCCGATTGAATTACGGCGACGCTAAGCCACGCATTTTGCACGCAGTCCGCGATAATTTGCGCCGTCCGACATGTCGATTCGTCGGTCAAGGCAGTCAACATGAACACCGCGTCCAAGCCGCCAATAACGTCGGCAATTTGTTCGCACGTGATGAATTTGATTTTGTCGGAGACGGTCGGCGCGTCGTCAATCACGAAATATTTGACGTGTGTACTGCGTTCGTGTTCGGCGACAAAAGCGACGGTTTGCGCGACGTTGGCGGTACCGATAACAGCAACGCGAATTTGGTCATCGTAAGACAATGTCCGCACCTGCCTTTGAAAAATGCGTTGAACTGACAACTAACCACTAGCCACTAGCCACTAACCACTAATTCCGTCCCTTGCCGAGGTCTTCGCCGGGCGTCGGCGCGTTGTCAATCACGGGTTCCGGCTCGTGATACACGGGTTCGCTGACAGGTTCGCGCACGGGTTCCGGCTCATGATAAGTCGGTTCAGGTTCGCGGTAAGTCGGTTCGGGATTCGTGTGCGTCGGTTCAGGTTCGGGCGTGTAATCGGGAACGCCTTCGGGTTTTTGCGTGTAATCGGGTTGCGGCTCACGCGCAGGTTCGCGGTAAGTCGGTTCGGGTTCGCGGTAAGTCGGTTCAGGTTCAGGCTCGTAATAGCGACCGCGTTGAGGCTCCTCTTCGTAATAATCGCGACGGTGATTGTTGTTCGACGGCGGCGGTTCGGCTGAACTTTTGACGTTGCGGCGTTCGACAACCAAATCGTC
>JAFVBP010000086.1 GCA_017479925.1 Selenomonadaceae bacterium
ACGCGTTCATATTCGGCGGGCGTCCCGAACAGCACAATCGCGTTCACTTCGGGGTTAACGTAAACTCTTTTCGAGCGCGGATCTTTTTCGTCGTTTTCGTCGGTCTTCCAATCACTTGATGCGCCGTCGCGAAATTTGTACGTGTAAGTTCGTTCGCGGCCGTCGTCGTCTTTGACGCGCATGGTTTCGCTTAACGGTTTGTCGGGTTCGGTGTCGAGCACTTTGAAAACCGCCTTGCGCAGAACTGCAGGGTCGCCAAACTTTATCGGGATAACGTAACTTTGCATGAGCACTGCAGGTTTCAAAGCCGCCGTGACGATAAAAATGCCCGACTCTTCGACGAGCTGAAGATTTTTCGTCTTCGTGATGATTTCGAGGATTTTGACGGGTTCGACGTCGGTGAGCGACACGGAAATTGTGCCCTTGACCGAATCGTCGATCGAGACGTTAAGCCCGCCTGTTTTGGCGACGAGCATAATCGTCGAACGCAAATCCGCTTCGTGGACACTGAGCGTCATGGGCGCGGCTTGAAGTTGCGCGGGCAAAAAAAAAGTTGCCGAGACCAGCAACGGCAGAAGTTTTTTCAGCTTCAATCAGTTCAGCTCCTTTTGCAGGTACAGGCGCGTGCCGTCGTTGAAAGTCACGAAATCGGGCGTGATGTCGGAAATGATTCGCCCGCCAATTTCGTCGCCGACGGTGAGGAATTCGGTTTTCTTGTCGCGCAGGAACATTGCGGTTTTGTTCGTGCCGCTGATTGCCGTGCCGGTCAAAACGATTTTTTCTTTCGGAGCGGTCGGTTGTGACGGTTGAATTTGCGGCGACGGTATCGGCGGCAACTCGATTTTCGGCGGCGGCTCAACTTTCGGCGCAGGTTTCGGCTTCGGCGGAACTGCGAACGGGTCACCGACATAAAGCGGTTCGGAATTCGCGCCCAAGACGATTTTGACGCCGTCGAGCGATTCGGGCGTTTTTGCGGGAACTTTGGCGGGCAACTTTTGCACGGGCAGATCTTTCGTCAAAGGCGGCGAATCCAAGTCAATTTCTTCAACGTCGGAGCCGTCGTCGGTCAAGATAAATGCAATTCCCAACACGCCGCACACCGCAAGGGCAATCACGCGAATTTTGTTTTGTTTGAGTTCGTCGAAGTCGCGGCGAAACCGTTCGGCAAGCCAAGTTTTGAGTTCGTTCACCGTCGACACTCCCGAAAAATTTTCGTCGAGTTTATCACACGGGCGAAACTTTTTCAACGCGCACAAAAAAATCCCCGGTCGCTTTGAAAGTGACGGGAATTTTTTTCGTGCGATAAAAGTCGCGTTGCTTTTTATTCCAAGCGCAGATAAGCTTTGAGCACGTAACCCGTAACGCCGCGATATTCGACTTGATAGAATTCGTTAATTTCGCCGCCCAAAAATCTCACGCGTGCGCCGAGCGGAATTTGCATCAATTCGTAGCCGCCGGTTGACGGAGTTTCACGCAAGGTGATTGACTCTCTGCAGTTGACGACCGTGCCCGTTCGCGCAGATTTTTGCGGAGTCAGATATTCCGCCAACGCGAAGCCGACAAGTCCGTCGTAGTTGATTTTATAGAAACCATTGCCGACGTCGTCGATAAAGCCGACAGCTTGACCGAGCGGAATTTGCGCAAGTTCCTCCGCGTAAACCGACGGAGTTGCACGCAAAGTGATTGACTCCCTGCAGTTGACGACAATGTAAGTCGCGACAACGTTGTTTTCGGCAAAAGCCGTAGCAGTCAACAGACAAACGAGCGTCGCGGTCAACACAAAAAATTTTTTCATGATATCACCTACTCAATCGGACTGAGTTTCTTGTCGCGCCAAACTTTCATGCCTTTGAGCGTCGCCTCAACCGCGAGACCTTTGGTCGTCATTTGGTAAACCCAAACGCCGGGTGCAACGTAAGTCGCGCCTTCAATCGAGCCGCCCGTCGCGCCGTCGGTTGCCGCAGCGTCCGCGTTTGCCGCGAAACGAATTTTGCCCGCGAGGAAATTGTCCCAAGCTTCGCGGGTGCCAATCAGGAAAATCAAATCGTATTCCTTGACGCCGAGACCGATACCCGCCGACTGTTCCGCCATCTTCAGGTAAACGCGTTCGCCCGTGGTATTGTTTACCGCGACGCCGCGCCCGTGAGCGTCACCGAAAATGCCGAGCTTTATGCCCGTGTTGCTCAATGTCGCGTAAGCGTAACATTTTTGGATAACGCGGTTGGCATTCGGAAATTTCTCGTAAAGGTTTTTGAGTGCCTTGTCGTGTAGAACTTTAATTTCCGCACGTTGTTCGTCCGCCGACTTCGCCGCCAAAACCGTCGACGCCGTCAACAGGCACAGCAAAACCGTCAACGCCACAAAAATTTTTCGCATGTGAACACATCCGTTAATCAAGTGAAATGACGCCGTAGCGTCCGAGATTGAAAAAGTACGTGTGCTCGAATTTGTCCGCCATCATCATCACGCCGACGGAACCGCTGCATCGCGCCGCAACGAACGAATTGCACGTTGACAACAAAACCATCTGTGTCAGATAATCTTTACCCTGTTGGAAACGGTCGTTTGGCCTGTCAATTTGAATTTCGCTCAAAAATTTTCCCGGCATGTAATTAACATATTCGCGGTCGAAGGTCACGCACATTTCGCCGAAAGTGTTTTTGAACGTTTGCACAATGAATTTGTCTTCGGTCGCCAAAAAGATTTTGTTGCACTGCCACTCGCGAGGCTTTTCGACGACGACGCTTGCCGCAAACTCGACGGGGGGGGGGTATTGGATGCCATTTCGGTCTTTTGGCAATGTAATCCGTTCCGCGCAGAAGCACACCGAGTACTCTGTCCGACGGCGCGAACAAATTTTGACGTGTCGCCAAAATTTCTTCGTGAAGCGCGGGTTTAATTTTGAGCAGACCAAGCTTGACGAGCATTCGCCACTCCGTCAATGTATTGTCGCGGTTTTCGTAGAACGACATTATTGCCTTCGGACGCAAATCAGGGAATTCTTTATATCCCAATACGACATTCTCGCCCGCGTACGCCTGCTCAAGCCCGATACGCAACGGTTGCTCGAAAAAATATTCCCACGCGTTTTCCTTGCCGAACTCTTCGGGCGCAAGATACGGATTCGGATAATTTTGCATGTCGACGACGGGCAACCAACCTTTTGACAGCGCGTAGCGGATATATGCTGAAAACGCAACGTATCTGGCAAAAAGTCCAATATCTTTCAAATGCGTCCGAATTATGTAGTAAGTCGGCTTTGTCGGGTCGCCGCGCTTGATGTAGTGTTCGTCCCAGTTTGTGTCGGTCAAAGTATCGCCTCCGTGAAAAAAATTGAGCGACGACTCAACCGCAACGAATCGTCGCCCAAAAAGTTTTTTAGACGCAGAAGTTTATTTCATCGTAACAAGCGGCTTGCCCGTCATTTCGGCAGGAATTTCCATGCCCGCCATTGTCAAAAGTGTCGGAGCAACGTCGCACAACGCGCCGTCTTTGACGGAAGCCACACGGTCGCTGACGACGATAATCGGCACGGGATTGGTCGTGTGCGCGGTGAACGGCTCTTTGAGTTTGTAATCGAACATTTGATCCGCGTTGCCGTGGTCGGCGATAATGACGACTTCGCCGCCGACTTTCTTCATGCACTCGACGAAAATGCCGACGCAAACGTCAACGGTTTCGACGGCCTGCACCGCCGCTTTCATAACGCCCGTGTGACCGACCATGTCGCCGTTCGCGAAGTTCAAGATAATGAAGTCGTATTTTTCGGAGAGAATCGCTTCGGCAACCTTCAACGTGACTGTCGGCGCGCTCATTTCGGGCTTGAGGTCGTAAGTCGCAACTTTCGGCGACGGGACGAGAATTCTGTCTTCGCCCGCGTACGGTTCCTCGACGCCGCCGTTGAAAAAGAACGTGACATGCGCGTATTTTTCGGTTTCGGCGATACGGAGCTGTGTCAAGCCGGCTTTGCTGATTGTTTCGCCCAAGCCGTTGGTGACGCTTTCGGGCGGATAAGCAACGTCGACGTTCAAACCTTCCTCGTACTGCGTCATTGTCGCGAACGGAATGCCGACAATTTCTTCGACGCGTTCAAAGCCGTCAAATTTTTCGTCCGTGAAAGCGTGCGTCAATTCGCGTGCACGGTCGGGACGGAAGTTGAAGAAAATAATTCCGTCGTCTTTGGTAATGCCCGCGTAGTCGCCGATAACGACGGGGTTGACGAATTCGTCCGTGACTTTGGCGTCGTAGGAAGCCTGAATCGCCTCGGCACTGGAAGCTTTTTTCGGCGCGTCAGCTTTGGCAATGGCGTCGTAAGCTTTTTGCACGCGGTCCCAGCGTTTGTCGCGGTCCATTGCGTAGTAGCGACCGGAAATCACGGCGATTTGACCGATGCCGATCTCTTTGATTTTGTCTTCAAGCTCGGCAAGATATTCGGCAGCTGAACTCGGCGGCACGTCGCGCCCGTCAAGGAAGCAGTGAACGTAAACTTTCGACAGACCTTTGTCTTTGGCGAGTTTGAGCAAGCCGTAAAGATGTTCGGTGTGACTGTGAACGCCGCCGGGCGAAACAAGTCCGAACAGGTGAAGCGCGCCGCCCGACGCTTTGACTTTGTCGACGACACCGACGAGAGCTTTGTTCTCGAAGAAGTCGCCGTCGCGAATCGCTTTGGTGATTTTCGTCAGCGGCTGATAGATGATTCGACCCGCGCCAATGTTCATGTGACCGACTTCGGAGTTGCCCATTTGACCGTCAGGCAAACCGACGTATTCGCCCGAAGCTTGAAGTTGTGCGTGCGGGAATTTTTTCGTCAGTTCATCGAGCACGGGCGTGTTGCCGACTTGAATCGCGTTGAACTTGTCGGTTTCGTTGCCGATACCCCAGCCGTCCATGATAATCAAGCAGATCGGCGCGTGTTTAATTGTTGCCATCGTAACACTCTCCTTTGAATTACAAATCGTTCAAACTGATGTTGGTGAGCAAACCTGTGTTGCTCAAAATCTTGCCCAAAAATTTTTTGTCGCTTGGCACGAAAGGCGAAGAATCGTAATTCGTCACGGCGCGAACTTTGACGAAAAATCCCAATTCCGCCGTGTTGCCGTTGCGAACGATGCCTTGACCCGAAACTACGGTTGCGTTCAAAAAGTTCAGCTTGTAGGGCGGCAAACATTCAATCGGTTTCGCCGTTTCCAGAATCTCGAAAATCCCGAACGCGGCGGCTTTGACTGTCGGCACGACAACAAAATCGCCGATCTTGAATTCGTGAAGGAATCGCCACAGGACGCCGGCATTTACACCGAGCTTGTTGCCCGTCCAACCGTAACGATTTTTCAAGATGACTTTAAGCGCGTCTTTGTCGGCGTCAATCGTGCTTTGTTGCGCGACTTCATTAAAGCCGATTGTCAAAATGCCGCGTTCGAGCAACGGCACGGATAATTCCGGTTCCTGCGCAAAAACTCTGTGGAGCCAATAATCCATGACGAATCTCCTGCGAATCAGTAATACCACATGTCGACGATTTTGTACGAGCGACCGAGCTTGTCCATGCAGAATTCAAACAGCGGATTGCGCGGTATAACAACCGTCGTGTGTTGACCGTCCATTTTGCTTGTTTCGTAACGCCACATGTCGTCATGAAATTTGCTGAACGACCAATTCACGACTTCAAGCAGTTGACCGTTGCGCACGAATTTGGTTGTGACTTTGAAATAACTGCCCGTGTCCGACGTGCCGCTTGTGATTGTGTCGTCCATTGCGTAAACGTCGATGTTTTCCGAATCCCAATGCTCAACCCAAATGTCGGCGGCAGCGCAGTTTTCGGCGAAAATCAACGTCACGGCAAACGTCAGCGCGAAAAAAATTCGGCTCATGTGAATTCCTCCGCGTATCAAGAAAAGCCGCCTCTGTCGAAACATTGGCGGCTTAACTCACGTTCGCTTAGTCAAGCAGAGAATTTTTTGTTCAGAAGTTGACGATCTCGCTGAAGTCTTTGGCTTTGAGGCTTGCGCCGCCGACAAGCGCACCGTCGACGTTCGGTTGTTTCATGAGGTCTTTAATCGTAGCGGGTTTGACACTTCCGCCGTATTGAATGCGAATCGCGTCCGCCGCATCTTGACCGAATTTCTTCGCAACGCACTCGCGGATGGCTTTGCAGACTTCCTCCGCCTGTTCAAACGTCGCGGTTTTGCCCGTGCCGATAGCCCAAATCGGTTCGTAAGCAATGACGAGTTTTTTGACTTCCGCAGGTTTGAAACCGTCGAGATCTTTGTCAATCTGTCCGGTGACGAAGTCAATGTACGTGCCCGCCTCGCGAATTTCGAGCGATTCGCCGCAGCAGATAATCGGCGTAATGCCCGCGTTGAAAGCGGCTTTGGCGCGTTTGTTGACGCCTTCGTCCGTTTCGCCGAAGTAGTCGCGGCGTTCGCTGTGTCCGAGGATGACATAGTCAACGTTGATTTCGTTCAACATGCCCGTGGAAATTTCGCCCGTGTACGCGCCTTTGGCTTCCCAGTGTACGTTTTGCGCGGCGACGTGGATGTTGGTAGATTTCGCGGCTTTGGCAACGGCGGCCAATGCGGTCGCAGTCGGAGCGACGACAACGCGGCATTCGGCGTTTTTGACGAGCGGAATCAATTCTTCGACGAGCGCGACGCCTTGTTTAATCGTGTTGTTCATCTTCCAGTTGCCCGCGATAATCGGTGTGCGTCCGACGCCGTCAATCGCGTCAATGCCGGGCAGAACTTTGCCTTCGAGGTATTCGAGGGTCGCGCCGCCGCCCGTGGAAATGTGCGAAATTTTCTTGTCGAGACCGGTTTTCTTCAACGCCGCAATCGAGTCGCCGCCGCCGACGATTGAAATTGCGCCTTTTTCGGTCGCGTCCGCAACAGCTTTTGCAACGGCGAGCGTGCCTTTCGCAAAGTTGTCGAATTCAAAGACGCCCATGGGACCGTTCCAAATAATCGTCTTTGCGCCTTCGAGAGCTTTGACGTATTCTTCGGAAGTCTTTTCGCCGCTGTCGAGACCCATCCAATCGGCGGGGCACTGGTCAACGGGCACGGTTTTAAATTCGGCATCGGGCGCGAATTTGTTGGCAACGACGAGGTCAACGGGCAGGACGACTTTGACGCCTTTGGCAGCCGCTTTTTCGAGGAGCTGTTTGGCGAGTTCGATTTTGTCCGCTTCAAGGAGCGACGTGCCGACTTCGTAACCTTTGGCTTTGTCGAAGGTGTGCGCCATGCCGCCGCCGATAATGATCGTGTCGACTTTGTCAATCATGTTGCTGATGACGCCGATTTTGTCGGAAACTTTCGCGCCGCCGATAATGCCGACGAACGGACGTTGCGGAGCTTGGAGCGTCTTGCCGATGTAGTTGATTTCTTTTTCCATGAGGAAGCCCGACGCGGTTTCGAGGAAATGCGTAATGCCGACGTTCGAGGCGTGTGCGCGGTGAGCCATGCCGAACGCGTCATTGACGGCGATGTCGGCAAGCGCGGCGAGCTGTTTGGCGAATTTCGGGTTGTTTTTCTTTTCTTCTTTGTGATAGCGAAGGTTTTCAAGCAAAAGAATTTCGCCCGGCTGAAGTTCGGCGGCGGCTTTTTCCGCGGGTTCGCCGATGCAGTCTTCCGCCCATTTGACGGGTTTACCGATAATTTCAGCGAGTTTCGCCGCAATCGGTTTCGTGGAGAATTTCGGTTCGCGAGCTTCGGTCGGGCGACCGAGATGGCAACCGATGATGATAGCCGCGCCCTGTTCGAGCAGATAGTTGAGCGTCGGGAGCGTCGCGTCAATGCGCTTGGTGTTGGTGATGTTCTGGTTTTCGTCCATAGGGACGTTGTAGTCGACGCGCAGGAAAACTTTTTTGCCCTTCAGGTCGATGTCGCGAATGTTTTTCTTGTTCATCAGAAAACCTCCCCAAAAAAATCAATGTGGAATTTGAAATTAGGAATTTGGAATTAAGGACGACAAATTTAATTCCTCATTCCACATTCCCAATTCCTAATTGAAAACAGCCCGGCTCAACAATGACGAAGAGCCGAGCCGTCACAAAGGTCAATCGTGTGCAGTTGTTCGCCGCGACCCGCTTTAAAAGCGGGAGAACAATTTTCGCGACGTGTTTCGCAACGAGAAATTACTTCAATTCCGCGAAGTACTTAATCGTGCGAACCATTTGGCTGGTGTAGCTGTTTTCGTTGTCATACCAAGAAACGACTTGAACGAGCGTGTTGCCGTCGCCAATGGGGCTGACCATGGTTTGAGTCGCGTCGAACAGCGAGCCGAATCTCATGCCGATGATGTCGCTGGAAACGATTTCTTCGTCGTTGTAGCCGAAGGATTCGTTGGCCGCCGCTTTCATTGCCTCGTTGACTTGATCTTTGGTGACTTCGCCTTTGACAACCGCGAACAGGAGCGTGGTTGAGCCGGTCGGAGTCGGGACGCGTTGCGCCGCACCGATGAGTTTGCCCTTCAATTCGGGGATAACCAAGCCGATAGCTTTCGCCGCGCCCGTGGAGTTCGGGACGATGTTGCATGCGCCTGCACGGCTGCGACGGAGGTCGCCTTTGCGTTGCGGACCGTCGAGAATCATTTGGTCGCCGGTGTAAGCGTGAATCGTCGCCATAATGCCGCTTTGAATCGGAGCGAGTTTGTGCAGAGCTGCCGTCATGGGTGCCAAGCAGTTGGTCGTGCAGGACGCCGCCGAAAGAACTTTCACGTCCGGAGTCAAAGTCTGGTGGTTGACGTTGTAAACGATTGTCGGGAGGTCATTGCCGGCAGGAGCCGAGATGACAACTTTCTTCGCGCCCGCTTCAAGGTGAGCCGAAGCTTTTTCTTTGCTGGTGTAGAAGCCCGTGCATTCGAGGACGACGTCGACTCCGTGTTTGCCCCAGGGGATTTCTTTCGCGTCTTTGATGGCGTAGATGATGATCTCTTTGCCGTCGACGACGATGGAGTTTTCTTTCGCTTCAACAGTGTGTTTGCCTTCGCCGATCTTGCCGCAGAAGCCGCCCTGCGCGGTGTCGTATTTGAGCAGATGCGCAAGCATTTTCGGGCTGGTCAGGTCGTTGATTGCGACGACTTCATAGCCCTCGGCGTCGAACATTTGACGGAACGCGAGGCGACCGATACGACCGAAACCATTGATAGCAACTTTAACAGCCATTTAAAAATACCTCCCTATGCTTTGAAAAACTCGTGATGGTGAATCTCTAATCTGCGCGTAATGTTACACCAAAAATTTTTCACTGTCAATAAATATTCGGAAGATTTTTATATCCATGTTCGTTTCAGGAAAGCCCGACAGACGGCGTTCGACAAAGGCGTTCGACAAAAAATTTTTGCAACTTTACACGCCCTGTGTTATAGTTTCCGCGCAAATTTTTTTGATATGGAGAGTCGATTGATGTCAAAGTTCAAGAAACCACATAAAGACGAATCTGCCGCGCCCGTTCAGCAGATTCAAGCTCAACAGGCGCAACAAATTCAGGTGCCGCGTCTGCCCGCCGTGAGCGTCATCTTGCCGATGTACAACGCTTCACGATATATTACTTCGTGCGTCAAAAGCGTCTTGAGTCAAACTTTCGGGCTGTTTGAATTAATTTGCGTGGACGACTGTTCAACCGACGACACGGTTAAAATCGTCGCGGAGTTGGCGAAAACCGACGGTCGAATCCGAATCGTGCGCCTGCCGAAAAATTCGGGCGGAGCTTCGGAACCGCGCAACACCGGCTTGCGAATCAGCCGCGGGAAATATATCGCCTTCCTCGACAGCGACGACATGTATACGCGAACCGCACTTGCCGAACTCGTCAGCGTCGCCGAAAAATTTCAAGCCGACGTTGTCCACACGGAACAAGTTTACTTCCCCGAAAATCAAACGATTGACGTGACGCCCGACACGAAGTTTACGACCTTCAGCAAGGAACTCGGCGGCTTTTGCAAGGAACCGATGCTTGAGACGGACAACCTTGCCCAACGCGTGCAGATGTTCTACAAGGGCAGATTTTTCGGCTGGGTGCACAACAAACTTTATCGGCGCGATTTGCTCATGGAAAAAAATATCCGCTTCGACAAGCTGATGACCAGCGAAGATATAATTTTTTACTTCCGCGTCCTGTGCACCGCTCCGCGAATCGTGCGCGTGCCGAATATTATTTATATATATCGACACAACCCGAATTCGATTACGCGCAAGATGGTTTCCGTCGAAGAGAGCCTGCACGTGTTGACGCATTTGATGATTGAAGGCTCGAAAGTTCTCGATGACTTCATGAGCGGCTTTGAGTTGTTCGTCAAAAATCCCGGACTGCGTCAACTGCCGATCGACTACATAATTCAGCAACATTTGATTTGGACGCAGCGTTTCTATGAAAAGTACACCACCGCGCAACTTGACGCCCTCGTTCGCAAGGAGCTGAAAAAATATTGCGGAGACTTCACGCCGTTTTTCGCGTACATTTACGGCGCGATTCACACTTACCGCAAGCGGCTCGTCGCGTACGACAAGGAGATCAAACAGCTTAAAGCGCAGGTCGGAGGCGGTCAAGTTGCGAAATAAAAATCGGCGTCGCGAATCATCACCCGTCGCGCCCGTCGCGGAAAAAATCCCGCTCGTGTCGGTCGTCATGCCGATGTTCAACGCGGCGAAGTTCGTTTCGCAGACGCTCGAAAGTTTGCTTTACCAGACGATGACGGATTTTGAAGTCGTCATTGTCGACGATTGCTCAACGGACAATTCAATCGAAGTCGTCGAAAGTTTTCGCGAACGTTTCAACGGACGGCTCAAACTCGTCAAGTTGCCGAAAAATACGGGCACGCCCGGCTTGCCGCGCAACGTCGGTATCCAACTTGCACGCGGGAAATACATTGCCTTCCTTGACTGCGACGATTTGTTTACGAAGACCGCGCTCGAAGAACTGTCGACGCTTGCCGAAAAATTTCAAGCCGATGTTGTGCGTACAAACAGCTGGTTCGTCCTATGGAACGACAAGAAAAAATTCGTAGACGACCCCGCATTTACCGACATGAACGAGTTGATCAATCCTGTAAATCGCATGACGAAAAGTGAACTTGACCCGCGACTTTTGACGGAGCCGACGCTTATTCCCGAAGACATCGCCGAGCGTGTGAAAGATTTTATAAACTGGGGAACTTTCTGGACGAGCTGGCTGTCGTTTTGTCGACGCGATTTTTTGCTTGCCAATCAAATTTTGTTCCCCGACATGAACAAATCCGAAGACGCGCCGGTCGTTTTAGAGTGCGCCGTTCGTGCGAAAAATTTTTTGCGCGTGCCCAATGCTGTTTATATTAATCGTCCCCGTGCGGGCTCGGCAAGCCGAATTAACGAAAGAGATTTCAACGTCGGCAGTTATATTCACAAGCACGTTTCGCCGATTGGACGCGGCTTCAATGAACTGGAACGCGTCATGCAAAAATATCCGTTCTTCGCGGAGCATCCGGATTATCGTTACGCCGTGCTGGATTTTTTCTGCCGCAAAAGTTTTTCGTGGCTCTTGCCGTTGCAGAATATGTACGCGCAAAATCCCGTTTACAAGCTCAACGAACTGGTCAAGAAAGAATTTCATCCCGACGACGCCGCGTTGTCCGCGTATCTGTTCAACACGGTCAATGTCTACCGAATTCAAATCATGAGCTTGCAACAGCAGATTGCCGCGCTGAAAAAATCAAAGCAGGAGGTGCCCGATGTCCAAAAATAAAAAACGTCGCGAAACGTCGCCCGTCACGCCAAACGTCGCAACCGTCACGGCGAAAATCCCGCTCGTTTCGGTCGTCATGCCGATGTTCAACGCGGCGAAGTTCGTTTCGCAGACGCTGGAGAGTTTGCTTTACCAGACGATGACGGATTTTGAAGTCGTCATTGTCGACGATTGCTCAACGGACAATTCAATCGAAGTCGTCGAAAGTTTTCGCGAACGTTTCAACGGGCGACTGAAACTCGTCAAGCTGCCGAAAAATACGGGCACGCCCGGCTTGCCGCGCAACGTCGCAATTCAACTTGCACGCGGGAAATACATTGCCTTCCTCGACTGCGACGATTTGTTTACGAAGACCGCGCTTGAAGAATTGTCGACACTTGCCGAAAAATTTCAAGCCGACGTTATTCGCCTGCAAAACAATTTCATTTTATGGAGTGGAAAGCCGAAAGCCGAAGACGCGCACGAAATGACGGACTTCGCGGAGCTGACAAATCCGAAAAATCTTTCCGTGCAATCGTATCGCGAAGAAAAAATTTCCGAGCCGACGCTTGAAACGCCCGACATTGCCGAACGTGTGCGCCGTT
Organism: Selenomonadaceae bacterium; assembly: GCA_017479925.1. GTDB lineage: Bacteria > Bacillota > Negativicutes > Selenomonadales > Selenomonadaceae > Quinella. The sequence continues at coordinate 12,293 of JAFVBP010000086.1, forward strand.
GGGTTTCGTCGCCGACGAATGATTTTTGGGCAACGTGGCTTTCGTTTTATCGGCGGGACTTTCTGATTGCAAACCAAATTTTTTTCTCGAATATGGTCACCTGCGAAGACGCGCCGTTTGCGTTCGAGGCTTTGTGTCGTGCGAAAAATTATTTGTGCGTGCCAAATGCCGTGAACATAATTCGCCCGCGTGCCGGCTCCGTTTCGCGGGACAGGGAATTAATCAGCCCCGAAAAACATTTTCGCAAAAGATTTAGTGCGCTGTTAGTCGGCTTCAACGAGTTTGAACGCGTCATGGACAAAATGAATTTCTTCGACGAGCATCCCAATTATCGCTACGGCGTGCTTGAATGGTTCGCCAACTACCGAATTGCCGTCACGCTGAATTTTTACGTTAAAAATCCCGCGTTCAAGCTCAACGAACTTGTCAAACGGGAATTTCACTCCGACGACGCCGCGTTGTCCGCGTACCTGTTCAACACGGTCAACGTCTATCGCCTGCAGATAATGAAGTTGCAACATGAACTTGCCGCGCTTAAGTCCAAATAAAAAAAGCCCCGACGGTCGCGAGACTGTCGGGATTTTTATTTTGTAGCGGATAATTTTTTTGTGCGGTCAGCGGTGATTAGCGCGTTGATGATTTCGTCAAGTTCACCGTTTAAAATCGCGTCAAGCTTGTAGAGCGTCAAACCGATTCTGTGGTCGGTGACGCGTCCTTGAGGAAAATTGTATGTGCGAATTCGTTCGCTGCGGTCGCCCGTGCCGACTTGACTTTTGCGGTCGGCGGCAATGGCGGCGTTCTGTTCGCGCACGGCAAGATCTTTCACGCGGGCACGCAGGACGCGCAAGGCTTTTTCCTTGTTTTTGAGCTGAGATTTTTCGTCTTGGCATTGAACGACGATACCCGTCGGCATGTGCGTGATTCGGATTGCGGTTTCGGTTCGGTTGACGTATTGCCCGCCGGCACCCGACGCGCAGTAAGTGTCGATTCGCAAGTCGGCGGGATTGATCGTCACGTCGACTTCGGCGGCTTCGGGCATGACGGCGACGGTGACCGCGCTTGTGTGAATTCGTCCGCCGCTTTCGGTGACGGGCACGCGTTGAACGCGATGAGTGCCGCTTTCGTATTTGAGCTTGCCGACAGCACCCGCGCCGTCGACGGTGAACGAAATTTCTTTGATGCCGCCGATTGACGTGGCGTTCATGTCGACGACATCGACGCGCCAACCTTGACGTTCGGCATAGCGCGTGTACATGCGAAACATTTCGCCCGCGAAGAGAGCCGCCTCGTCACCGCCGACGCCACCGCGAATTTCCATGATAACGTTTTTGTCGTCGTCAGGGTCTTTCGGCAACAGCAAAATCGGTAATTCTTCGTCGAGCACGGCTTTGGATTTTTTGAGTTCGGAAATTTCGTCCGATGCCAAAAGTTTCAAGTCTTCGTCAGTTGACGTTTCGAGCAAAAATTTATCCTCGTCGAGTTGCGCGAGGATTTTTTTGTATTCGCGGATTTTGTTCACGAGCGGTTCAAGTGCGGCAAGTTCGCGGGTCAATGCGGTGAATTTCGTCACGTCCGCCACGATTGACGGGTCGCCCAAACGCGCTTCGATTTCGGCGAAATGTTCTTCAACCGCTTGAAGTTTGTCTAACATGCGGTCACCTCTGCGCGTCCGAATGTTTAATCGCCGTGTCGAATGTGTGCCAAGCAAGCGTTGCACATTTGACGCGGGCGGGCATCGTCGAAATATTTTTCAGTGCGGCGGCCTCGTCAAGCTGATCGAGTTCGTCGTCGTCGGTCACGTCGCCGTGAATCATGTCGATAAAAAGTTCGGCAAGTTTTTTCGCCTCGTCGACGGTTTTGCCGCGCAGAAGTTCAATCATCATGTCGGTTGACGCCTGCGAAATTGCACAACCGTCGCCCGAAAAAGCCGCGTCGCGAATCACGCCGTCGGAAACTTCCAGCGACAAAGTTATTTCGTCGCCGCAGGTCGGATTGTGTCCGCGTTCGACAATCGTCGCGTGTTCAAGCGGTCGCCGATTTTCACGCGATTGGCTGTGTTCGGCAATAAGTTCCGTGTAAATATCACTAAGCAAGGTGCATTACTCCTCGGACAGTTTTGACGGCGTCAATCAAACGTTCAACGTCGCGGCGCGTGTTGTAAAAATAAAAACTCGCCCGACACGTCGCGTTGACGCCCAAAAATTTCATCAGCGGTTGAGCGCAATGGTGACCGGCACGAATCGCCACGCCCTGCGCGTCAAGAATCGTTGCCACGTCATGCGGGTGCACGTCGCGGATATTGAACGTGACGATACCGACTTTGTTCGGCGCGTCGCAACCGTAAAGTTCGACGTAAGGAATTTTCTTCAGCTCGTCAATCGCGAAGGTCGTCAAGTCGTGTTCAATGCGCGAAATTTCGTCGAAGCCGACACTTTGCAGGTAGTCAATCGCCGCGCTTAAACCAGCCGCTCCGCCGACGTTTTGGGTGCCAGCCTCGAATTTTTGTGGCAATTCGGCGAAGGTCGTTTCCTGTTCGCTGACATATTCGATCATGTCGCCGCCGCGCAGAAACGGTGGCATTTCGTCCAAAAGTTTGCGCTTGCCGTACAAAACTCCGATACCCATCGGCGAAAGCATTTTGTGACCCGAAAACGCCAGAAAATCCGCGTCCAAGTCGCGAACGTCAACGGGGATGTGCGGTACGGATTGCGCGCCGTCGACAACAACGATTGCGCCGACTTCGTGAGCTTTCGCCGCCAAAGTTTTCACGTCGTTGACCAGACCGAGCACGTTTGAAATTTGCGTGACTGCCAAAATTTTCGTGCGCCGCGTCAACTTCGCGTCAATGTCCGCCGCAGACAAATTTCCGTCCGCCGTCAAGTAAATGTAATTCAACTTCGCGCCCGTCGACTTGGCAACCATCTGCCACGGAACAAGATTCGAGTGATGTTCGGCGACCGTGATTAAAATTTCGTCGCCCGCGTGCAAATTCGTCAAGCCGCAACTGTACGCGATTAAATTCAGCGACTCGGTTGCGTTTTTCGTGAAAATGATTTCCCGCGCAGATTTCGCGTTGATGAATTTGGCGACTTTGCGACGGGCGTCCTCGTAAACCTGCGTCGCCTTGACGCTCAACTCGTAAACGCCGCGGTGAGGATTCGCGTTGCAACCGCCGTAGTAGCCGCAAATTGCACGAACGACGCTGTCGGGCTTTTGAGTTGTCGCGCTGTTGTCCAGGTAGGCAAGCGCGTGCCCGTTCATTTGTGTGCGCAAAATCGGGAAGTCGTCAAGAAAATTTTTACTCACGGTCAAGCCTCCTTTGCAACGTGTCCAAAAGTTGAGTGCGTAAATTTTCGTCGGGAATTTTTTCGACGACGGGATTGAACGCCGCTTCGACAATCAGCCGCTGAGACTGCGCTTCGTCAAGCCCGCGACTCATCAGGTAGAAAATTTTTTCCTCGTCGAGCCGACCGATTGAAACCGCGTGATGTCCGTCGACTTCGTCTTCTTCGGCAAGCATGAGCGGCACGGAACGGTTGCGCGTGCCGGGCGACAGGATGATAACTTCCTCGACTTCGCGACCGACGGAGCCTTTCGCGCCGCGTTTGAAGTCCAACGTTCCGCGAAAAATCTTGTCGCAGCTGTCAACCAAGGCACCGCGCACGTTCATTGTTGCCGAAGTATTTTTGCCGCGCTGACGAATCACGTAATTAAAATCAAGCCGTCGATTGCCGTCGCCGAAATAAACCGCGTCGAATTCAGCCGACGAATCGTCGCCGCGCAAGTCAATTTCCACGTCCGCAGAAAAATTCCCGCGACCCGCATCCGCCGAAACGAATTCGACACGTGCGCCGTTGCCGACGGAAATTTTTATTCGACGGGCTTTGTCGTCGTCGCTCAAGTTCACGTCAGAAAATTTCTTGGTTTCGCCGTCCGCCACGTCAATGACGGTTTCGTCAATCTGCGCGCAGGTTTTCAGTTCGTTGACACCGAGCCAACGCCACGAGCGCAAGGGAATTTCGCCCAAAAGTTTTTCGTCCATAAGCTCACCTCGTTTGAAGTGATTTTACACGCGGGCACGAAAAAAGCAAGGTTGCCCGACGCGCAAAAAAAAATCCCGGTCGCTTTAAAAGCGACAGAACAATTTGAACTATCGTCTCGCTACCGTAATGTTGCCGCAAAGCCGTGACGCCCGCGCATTAAAAAAATCCTGCCGATTGTCGGCAGGATGTTCGTTAGTCGTTTTCTGTTATCTGTTGACGATGCCTTTAATCTTTGCCATGGTTTCTTCGTGCGAGATGTACTTGCCCGTTGATTTGAGTTTGTACAAGTTCGAGTCGCCCGCGTCGTCCGAAGGGTCAAGGATAAATCCGTCGTGCAACGTCGCCACGATACCGAGGTTTTTGTCCAGCCATTGGCAAACTTCTTTTTCGTTGGGTTTGCGCTTGCCGAAGAATCCGTTGACTTTCGGAATGGCATTTTTGAGTTCTTTGCACTCGATGTTGGTGCCGCCCGAAACTTTGTCGAGGGCTTCAAAGCTCATCATTTCGTTAATCGTCATTGCGTTTGTCATTGTCGGTTCCTCCCGTTACTTTCCAAAGTAGTTGTGAATTTCGGCGATAACTTTACTGTGGCTCAAGACCTGTCCGTTGCGCGAATAGCTGTTTCGACTGCCCGCCGAACTCAACGGGTTCCAAAATCCGCCGACATCAATTTTCGCGTCGATCCCGAGTTTTGATTTCAACCAGCCTCTGACTTCGTCGGGATTCATATGATACTTATCGTCTTCAAGCCCCACTGCGCCGTCAATGTCGGGGTAATTATCAACGGTTATCATCGGCAAAAGTTCACGAATTTCTTTGTACTCGCCGTTGGTGCCGCCCGAAATTTTGTCGAGCTGTTTCATGTTGAGCATTTCGTTCGTCATAGTCATCAGTCTCCTTTTCGGTTGAAATTTTCTTACTGCCGCTTATACGACGACTGACGCGTTTTGTTACAAAACGATTTAAAAATTTTTCGCCTGAAGTGATTTTACACGCTCACAAAAAAAATCAACCTGCCCGCACACGCAGGTAGGTTGACGGAAGTTGTTTCGGGTTCAGAACGCAGGCACGATTGCGCCCGTGTACTTGTCCAGAATGAATTTCTTGACTTTGTCGGACTTGAGAGCCGCCAAAAGTTTTTTGATGTCGTCGCGATTTTCGTCGCCGTCACGAACGGTGACAATGTTGACGTACGGCGAATCCTTGTCTTCGATAAAGAGCGCGTCTTTCATGGGATTGAGGTCGGCATTGAGCGCAAAGTTCGTGTTGATGATTGAAATGTCCACGTCGTCAAGCGTGCGCGGCAATTGAGCGGCTTCGACTTCGCGAATCGTCAAGTTGCGCGGGTTGCCCGTGATGTCTTGGAGCGTCGCTTCTGCGCCCGTGCCGTCTTTGAGCTGAATCAGACCGGCCTTTTGCAAAAGCAACAGCGCACGTCCGCCGTTTGTCGGGTCGTTCGGGATTGAAACGATTGCGCCTTCGGTCAACTCGGTCAAGTCTTTAACCTTGTGCGAATAAATGCCCATCGGTTCGACGTGAATGCCGCCCGCGTTTTTGAGCTTCATCTCTTTGTGTTCTTTGACGAAGTCGTTGAGATACGGCTCGTGCTGGAAAAAGTTCGCGTCAAGTTCTTTGTCGTTGAGCGCAATGTTCGGCTGAACGTAGTCGTTGAACTCGACGATTTCCAGGTTAACGCCTTGCTCTTTGAGGTCGGGCTTGATCTGTTCAAGAATTTCGGCATGTGGAGCGGGCGTCGCGCCGATTTTCAGCGTCGATTCGGCAGTCGCGGCAGGTTTGTCCGCAGGTTTGTCGCCGCTTTGACCGCCGCCGCAAGCCGTGAGCAAAAGCGTCGCAGCCAACGTCAGTGCGGCAAAAAATTTTCTCTTCATGGAAGGTGCCTCCTTGTGATTAAAATTCGCCGCGATTATATCAGATAGTGAAATTTTTGCAACGAAACTTTGTCGCCGCCGCCGGAATCAGCCGTCACAGATGACGCTGAAATCAGGCCGTCATGGATGACGGCCGCCCGGGGTTTTTCGCGTGATGCGAAAATCCCGGGCTGTTTTCTTTGGTTACTTTCTTTTGCGCCAAAAGAAAGTAACACAACACGCCAAAAGAAAGTAACACAACACGCCAAAAGAAAGTAACACAACACGCCAAAAGAAAGTAACATTCAACACGCTTGCATTGCCAAAAACGATAAAGTATAATCAGCGCGGTTTTAACCAAACTCTATTGCGAAAGGATGTTTATTTGCATGAGGAAAATTTTTTTTGCGGCGTTGCTACTTGTGACGATGATTTTCGCGGGCTGCGGCGGCGGTTCCGAACAACCCAAAGACGCCGGCACTTCCGACAAGAAAGCCGAAAAAATCACAATCGGACTTGACGACGAGTATGCGCCCATGGGCTTCAAAAACGAGCAAAACGAAATCATCGGCTTCGACGTTGACCTTGCCAAAGAGGCCGCCAAACGTCTCGGCAGCGAAGTCGAATTCAAAGCCATTGACTGGAACTCCAAAGAGGCCGAACTCAAAAGCGGGCGAATCGACATCATCTGGAACGGTCTTGACATTACGCCCGAACGCGAAGAAAACATGCTCTTCAGCAAGCCCTACATGGACAACCGCCAAATCGTTTTCGTGAAGGCGGGCAACGATCAAGGCATTAAAGCCGAAGCTGACCTCGCGGGCAAGAAAGTCGGCACGCAGGCAGGCTCCACCGCCGAATCGTACATTGACAAGACGCCCGAACTCAAAGACAGTTTCGCCGAATTCAAAACTTACGGCGATTATGTCGCGGCGTTCATGGATTTGGAAAACGGTCGCATTGACGCGCTTGTCTGCGACGAAATCACGGGTCGTTACGCTTTGAGCAAGCAGGAAGGCAAATTCACCGCGCTTGACGTGGCTGTCGGTCCAATGACTCAATTCGGCATTGCTTTCCGCAAAGACGATACCGCTCTGCGCGACAAAGTCCAAAAAGTTTTCGACGAGATGGTTAAAGACGGTACCGCCGCGAAAATCTCCGAACAATGGTTCAAAGCCGATCTGCTCAAAAAATGAGAACTAGGGAACAGAACTAGGGAACAGGTTACAACCTGGTTCTAATCCCTGGTTCTAATCCCTAATCAAACAGTGACCGCCGACGAATTGCAATTTTGCTTCGACGGGAGTTAGGGAATATCTGTTATGGACAAACTCTTAGACATGACGCTCCTGATTTTGCAGGGCGCAACCGTCACGTTGGAAATTTTCTTCGTGACGCTGATTTTAAGCTTACCGATTGGCGCACTGGCGGCTTTGGGACGAATTTCAAGCTTCGCGCCGTTGCGTTACCTTATGGAGTTTTACGTCTGGATAATGCGCGGCACACCGTTGATGTTGCAACTTTTGTTCGTGTACTTCGCGCTTCCGATGGTCGGAATCATGTTGCCCGACATTGCGGCGGCACTTTTGGCGTTCACGTTGAATTACGCCGCATATTTCGCCGAAATCTTCCGAGCCGGCATTCAAGCGATACCGCGCGGGCAATACGAGGCGGCAAAAGCTTTGGGGCTGAAACATTGGCAGATGATGCGTTACATAATTTTTCCGCAGGTGTTGCGCGTCGTGTTGCCGCCAATTTCCAACGAGACAATCAATCTGGTCAAAGACACGTCGCTGATTTACATTTTGGCAATGAACGACCTTTTGCGAGTGGCGCGAACAATCGTGCAACGCGAATTCGACATGACGCCGTTTGTTATCGCGGGCGCGTTCTACCTGGTGATGACGGCATTTCTGACTTGGGGCTTCAAGAAACTCGAACAGCGTTACGGCGCATACGAAACTTAGTGGCTAGTGGTTAGTGGCTAGTGGCTAGTGATTAGAAGTTTTTTCACTATCCACTGACCACTGACAAAGAGGAGGCTTCGTATTGATTAAAAACATATTGCTGAGTCTCCTCGTTTTGTGCGCGTTGACTTCAGCGGTAAGTGCGGCCGAACCAACTTTCAACGACCGCAAAGCGAATCTCGCGCAGTTGAGCGGAATTCGTGTCGGCTACGGCGCGGGCACCGTGCGAATCGTCCTCGACCTGACGCGGCAAGTTGACTTCAAAGAATCGTACGTTGAAAATCCGTCGCGCATGATTGTCGACTTGCAAAACACTTGGCTTAACCCGAACGTCAAACGCGAAATCGAATTGACTTCGACCGTCGGCAAAAGAATTCGGCTTGCGCAATTCGACCCGTCGACCGTGCGCGTCGTCATCGAATCAATGGCGGAAACGAAACTTTTCTACCTGCCGGGCGGCAAAAGCGGTCAACGCCTGATTATAGACTTGGGCAGTGCCGAGTTCAAGGAAGATCCCGCCTTCGACAAAGCCGCCGCCGAACGCGAACGCGAATTGCAAGCTCAGCGCGAACGCGAACTTCAAGCTCAACGCGAACGCGAACTTCAAGCTCAGCGCGAACGTGAAATTGAGCAACGCGAACGCGAACTTGAACAGCGCGAAAAAGAGCAGCGCGAACGCGAATTGCAAGCTCAACAGCGCGAACGTGAACGCGAACTTGAAAAACGCGAGCGCGAACTCGAAAAACGCGAAAAAGAACAGCGCGAAAAAGAACTCAAAGAGGAACGCGAACGCCTCGAAAAAGAGCAGCGCGAACGTGAAAAGCAGGAACGCAAGGAACGCGAACGCCTCGAAAAAGAGCAGCGCGAACGTGAAAAAAAGGAGCGCAAGGAACGCGAACGCCTCGAAAAGGAACAGCGCGAACGCAATAAACGCGACGGCAAAGAGCCAGTTGCACAGCCGAAGCCCGATTCCGACGTTAAAGAACCGACAACCGAACTTGACCGCGACTTGAACACGTTGACCGCGCTCAAAGGCAAAAAAATCGTCATCGACCCCGGGCACGGCGGCAACGACGCGGGTGCAATCGGTCCCACGGGCGTCATGGAGAAAAACGTCACGCTCAAAGTCGCCCTTGAACTCAAACGTTTGCTTGAAGCCGAAGGCGCGCAGGTTATTTTGACCCGCTACGACGATTCGACCGTCTCCGCCAAAGGTGCCAAAGCGTCCGATATTGAAGAACTCGGCGCACGTTGTGACGTTGCCAACCGTATCGGCGCGGACATTTTCGTTTCGATTCACGCCGACAGTTTCACGCGACCCGAAGCACGTGGCACAACGGGTTATTACTATAGCAAAGGTTCGGGCGCGGGTCAAAAACTTGCCGACTGCATTCGCCGAAATCTCGTCGAACAACTCGGCACGCCAAGCCGCGGTACGCAACCTTGTAATTTCTACGTCGTCAAGAATACCGACATGCCCGCCACGTTGATTGAACTCGGTTTCATCTCGAACAAAGAGGAAGAAAAACTTCTCGATTCGGATGAAGGCGTCAAACGTGCGGCTCAAGGCATCCTCGACGGCATCGAAGACTATTTCGGTTGAAATCTACTTTTCTTTTGGCGCAAAAGAAAAGTAGCAAAAGAAAACAGTTCGCTACGATACATCCTGTATCGTGCGCGAACGGCGGCCGTCATCCATGACGGCCTAATTTTTCATTCGGTTTGGAGGAACAATCATGACAATTATCGTGACGGGCGGCGCGGGCTTTATCGGTGCCAACTTCGTCTATTACCAACTCAAAAATCACCCCGAAGACAAAATCGTCTGCCTCGACAAGCTGACTTACGCGGGCAACCTCGAAACGCTTGCCGACGCGCAGGACAATCCGAATTTCAAATTCGTGCGTGCCGACATTGCCGACCGTCCGAAAATTTACGCGTTGTTTGAAGAACTCAAGCCCGACGTTGTCGTCAATTTCGCGGCGGAAAGTCACGTCGACCGTTCAATCGAAGACCCCGAACTGTTTTTGCGCACGAACATTATCGGCACGAGTGTTTTGCTCGACGCCTGCAGAAAATTCGGCATCAAGCGTTTTCATCAAGTTTCGACCGACGAAGTTTACGGCGACTTGCCGATTGACCGACCCGACTTGTTTTTTACCGAAACGACGAATTTGCACACGTCAAGCCCGTATTCGGCTTCAAAAGCGGCGGCTGACTTGCTCGTTCAAGCTTACGGGCGCACGTATCAAATTCCCGCGACAATCAGCCGTTGCTCGAACAATTACGGCTACTATCACTTCCCCGAAAAGCTGATTCCGCTGATGATTATCAACGCGCTGGGCGGCAAAAAGTTGCCCGTCTACGGCAAGGGCGACAACGTGCGCGATTGGCTGTTCGTTACCGACCACTGCGCGGCGATTGACTTGATTGTCCGCAAGGGCACTGTCGGCGAAGTTTACAACATCGGCGGGCACAACGAACGCACGAATCTCGAAGTCGTCAAGACGATTTTGCGCATACTCGGCAAGGGCGAAGACTTGATTCAATTCGTCACCGACCGCAAAGGGCACGACCGCCGTTACGCCATTGACCCGACGAAAATCACCAACGAACTCGGTTGGACGCCGCAGACGAAATTCGACGACGGCATCAAAATTACCGTCGACTGGTACCTGAGCAACCGCGCCTGGTGGCAGAAAATCATCAGCGGCGAATATCAAAACTACTACGCCAAAATGTACGGAAATCGGTGAGGTGACTTACATGCAGTACGTTTATCCCGCGATTATTAAGCCCGACGAAGAGCTTGACGAGTGTTTTCAAGTGCGTTTTCCAGACCTCGGTTGCGAGGCTGAGGAATACGAAATTCACGGCTCCGGCAATGTTTATTGCACTCTGGTCAGAGCGGCTGAACTTCTTAATGAGCACATGATTGAGCTTGAAGACGCGGGCAAAGATATTCCTGCGGCGACTTACATCAAAGACGTTAAGCTTGCCGACGGCGAAATTGTCACGCTGATTAAAGCCGATACCGACGCTTACCGTTTGCTCCGCGCAAAAATGTTGATTCCGTGATTCGGCGGAGGCGATTGGATGAAATACGTTTATCCCGCGATTTTCCGCAAAGACGCTGAACTTGATGACTGCTACGTCGTTGAATTCCCTGACCTTAACGGAGTATTCACGCAAGGCTACGGGCTTTTTGAGGCGATTTACATGGCGGAAGATGTGCTTGCGTTTTCGTTAATGCTTGACGAAGACGACGGCGAAAATATTCCGAAGCCGACGCCGATTGACCAAGTCAAAGCTGAACCCGACGAATATTCGACGGACGCTTTCGTCACGCTGATTAAAGCCGACACCGACGTTTACCGTTTATTAGTCGCGGAGCGGTCGCTGTTATAAAAATTTCTGCGAGCGTGATTGACGTGGACAAAAAACTTTTGCGCGGCGGATATACGACGGGTGCTTGTGCGGCGGCTGGCGTCAAAGCGGCTCTGATTTTCATGACGACGGGCGAAATTGTTCGCGAAGTCGAAATTACCGCGCTTGACTTGACGCCGTTGACAATTCCCGTCGCGAACGTCGAAAAAATTTCGGACGGAATTCGCGCCGAAATCGTCAAATTTTCGGGCGACGACCCAGACATCACCAACGGCGTTTCGGTTTTCGTGACCGTACGCCGTATTTTTGCGGACAAAATTATTTTTCGCGCAGGCGTCGGCGTCGGACATGTCACCAAAGCCGGCTTGCAAATTCCCGTCGGCGAACCCGCGATTAATCCGAAACCGCGTGAACTGATTCGCAACGTCGCGGCGGAATTCGACGTTGGCGGTCTCGAAGTCGAAATTTCAATTCCCGCAGGCGTCGAACTTGCCAAACGGACGTTAAATCCCGTGCTCGGCGTCGAAGGCGGCTTGTCGATTATCGGCACGACGGGCGTTCTGCGTCCCATGAGCGAAGATGCGTTCAAAAATTCGCTAGTTGTGCAAATTGACGTTGCCAAAGCGGCGGGCTTCGACGAATTAATTTTCGTACCCGGCAAAATCGGCGAAAACTGCGCGCTTAAACTCGGATTCGACGCGGGCGCAATCGTTCAGACAAGCAATTTCGTCGGCTTCATGTTGGACGCGGCGGTTGACCGAAACGTTGCCAAAATTGTCTTGTGCGGGCACCTCGGCAAGCTCGTCAAAGTTGCGGCGGGAATTTTTCACACGCACAATCGCGTTGCCGACGGTCGGCTTGAGACTTTGGCAGCGTATTCAGCCGCCGAAGGTTTGTCGCCCGCCGAAGTCAAAAAAATTCTCGACGCTACGACAACCGAAGTCGCCGCGCAGATTATCGCCGAAAATCACCTTGAACGCGTGTACAAAAAAATTGCCGAACGTGCGAGCCTTCGGGCAATGCGTCACGTTTTCGGCAAGTTGACCGTCAAGACGATTCTGGTTGACTTCGCGGGCAACGTTCTCGGTAGCGGCTGAGATTGATCTACTTTTCTTTTGGCGCAAAAGACCCGCTTTAAAAGCGGGGGAACAATTGGTTTGACCGCCTCGCCAATTGAAGCGACAACGTTGAACCAATTGGATGCAACGTCCACGTTGCCAAAAGAAAACATCCCGCAGGTGATACATCCTATATCAACTGCGGGCGGCCGTCATCCATGACGGTCGGATTTTTCGTTGACATCAAAATTTTTCGGGAGGTATTCACATGACACACACGCTTGACAACGGCACGCTCCGAATCGCCGTCGACACGCACGGCGCGGAACTCAAATCGCTCGTCAAGGGCGAAACCGACTTCATTTGCAGCGGCACGGATTTTTGGAAATATTCGTCGCCGATTTTGTTCCCGATTGTCGGCAAGCTCAAAGACGACACCTTTCGCTTCGGCGGCAAAAGTTACACGCTCGCAAGTCACGGCTTCGGCAGGTTGAGCGATTTTACTTGCGTCGCCGAAAATCCGTTGACGTTCCGACTGACGTATTCGGACGACACGCTCAAAAATTACCCGTTCAAATTCGCACTGACCGTCACTTACGCGCTTGACGGCAACGAATTGACTATCACCGACCGCGTCGAAAATCTCGACGACAAGCCGCTTTACTTTTCGATCGGCGCACATCCCGCGCTTTGTGTGGACGGCGATTTTGACGCGTGGCAACTCGAATTCAGCCAAAGCGAACACTGCGCACGAATTCCGCTCAACGGCGGGCTTTTAAGTCACGAACGCATTCCGACGCTTGACGGGCGAATTCTCAAGCTCAATTACGAGCTGTTCAAAGACGACGCGTTGATTTTCGACGACTTCAAAAGCGACGCCGTCACCTTGCGCGGGAAAAATCACGCCGTCACGCTCAAAGCAAGCGATTGGCCGTTCTGGGGCTTCTGGACGAAAATCGGCGCGCCGTTCGTTTGTATCGAACCGTGGCACGGGCACGCGGATTTCTGCGACTTCAGCGGCGAACTGCCCGACAAGGACGGCATTCGCAAGTTGGCTGTCGGCGAAACTTTCACGACGAGTTACGCTTTAGCCGTCGATTGACGCACGCATCAACGAAATTTTTGGCGACGTTCGGGCAACCGGCAAAGTGCACGTGCAAATACGACGCCGCGACATTTCCGACGGCAACGCCCGCAGTGAAATTTGAATCGTCGCGCAGACGTTCGCAGTCAAAAAGATTTTGTTCGACATCTGTGACCGAATATCGAAATTCGTGCGCGTGGAAAGTTTGACCTTGCCGACCGACAACGCAATCCGACGCAAGCTCAGCCGTCACGTAGCCGACGCGTTGCAACCGTCGCGTCATCGTCGCGCAACCGTCGAACACGCCGCACATATCGAACGCCCGACCGTCGAAATCAATCAGGCGATTCATCAGGTACATAAAACCGCCGCATTCGGCGAAAATCGGCAGACCGTCAGCCGCCGCATGGAAAATCTCCGTGCGGATTTTTTTGTTGCGCTCAAGTTGCGACGCGAACATTTCGGGGAAGCCGCCGCCGATAATCAGACCGTCGACTTCGGGTAAAGTTTCGTCGTCAAGCGGGCTGAAAAATTCAATCTGCGCGCCGAGACGTTCAAGCACGCTCAACGAGGCGTCGTAGTAAAAATTGAACGCCGCATCACGTGCAACGCCGATTTTGGTGACGGGCGAAATTTTTTCACCGCGAACGAAATTTTCAATCGGCGGGGCACTTTCGGCAAGCTTAATCAGCGCGTCAACGTCAACTTGACTTTCGACCGCCGCGCAGATTTTTTCGAGTGCGTCAACCGCGAAATTTTCCGTCGTCGGAACGAGACCCAAATGTCGTTCGGGCAAGGCGAATTCGTCGTTGCGGTGAAGTGCACCGAAAACTTTTATGCCGAGCCTGTCGAGCGCGTCGACAATCATCCGTTCGTGAGACGCCGAGCCTACGCGATTCAAAATGACGCCCGCAAGGTTGACCGACCTGTCGAATTCGCGGAAACCCAACGCAATAGCCGCCGCGGAAGTCCCGACACTTTTGGCGTCGACGACCAAAACAACGGGCGCGTTCAGCAACTTGGAAATTTCCGCCGTCGAACTTTGACCGTCGCGACCGCCGTCGTAAAGTCCCATGACGCCTTCGACAATCGAAATGTACGCATGTGACGCCGTGTCCGCGAAAATTTTTCGTATGTTGTCCGCGCCGACAAGCCAACTGTCCAGGTTGTGCGACGGTTGACCGCAGGCAAGCGCGTGCCAGCCCGTGTCAATGTAATCGGGACCGACCTTGTACGGTTGCACGTCAAGCCCGCGACGTTTCAGCGCGCCGATAAGTCCCGCCGTGATTGTCGTCTTGCCTGAGCCGCTTTGTGTCGCCGCGATAATCAGCCGCGGGAAATTATTTTTCATGTGGCTTGAGACCTCGCGAATCGTCGAGCAGATACAAAATCGCGTTGATGATAGCGACCGCGATTGACGAGCCGCCCTTGGTGCCCGCGACGGTAATGTACGGAATTTCGTCTTGCGCGGCAAGTTGAGCTTTGGATTCCGCCGCACCGACGAAACCGACGGGCACGCCGACAATCGCCGCAGGACGGATATTTTCTTCGCGCACGAGCCGCAAGACTTCAAACAGCGCGGTAGGCGCGTTGCCGATTGCGACGATTTGACCGTCGAGCCGCTTGCCAAAAAATCTCATCGCCGCCATCGAACGGGTGATGCCTTCGCGTTTGGCGAATTCGCGCACGTCGACATCAGCGACCTTGCAAAAAATTTCGCCGCCGAATTTCGAGAACGTCCTAATGCTGATTCCGCGACGAACCATTTCGACATCGGTGAAAATGTTCGCTCCGTTCAAAAGCGCGGCTTTAATCGCGTCAATCGCCTGCGGGTGAATTCGGATTATCGGCGCGTATTCGACATCGCCCGACGCGTGAATAATTCGCGAGTAAACTTTTTTCGCGTCGTCCGTCAAGTCGAGACCTGCCAAATGCGGCGCGATAATTTCCATGCTTCGTGCTTCGATTTCGAGCGGTTGAGTCATAAACATGTGAATTTCTCCTTCCGAAAACGTTTGCGCCAGTCTAACAAACGCTTTCGGCAACGTCAACGCGAATTGACTTCGAGCGCACTTTATGCTTTATTCTGCGGGCGAGGTGAACTTTATGACTGAACAGAATTTGTCGGAGCTGCTTAAGGCGTACAAGTCGGGCACCGTCGACGAGGCTCAAGTTATCAGCGCGGTGAAAAATTTTTCGTTGGCGACGGAAAGTTTCGGTTTCGCGACGATTGATCACGGGCGCGAATTGCGTCAAGGTTTTCCCGAAGTCGTTTATTCGCCCGGCAAGACGAAGGAACAGCTCAAGACGATTTTCCGCACGCTTTACGAACGGAGCGCGGGCAATTTGATTGCAAGTCGTGCGACGCGTGAACAATTCGATTTCCTGCGCGACGAAATTCCTGCGGCGATTTTCGACGAAACGGCACGCATGATTTACGTTGACCGCGATAAAAGTTTCGTGCGCGACGAGTCGAAAAAAATTCTTGTCGTGACGGCGGGAACGAGCGACGTGCCCGTTGCCGAGGAAGCGCGGCTGACGGCTTATCTTTGGGGCAACGCGGTTTCGACGTGCTACGATTGCGGCGTCGCGGGCATTCACCGACTGTTTGCGCACATCGACGAAATTGTCGCGGCGAACGTGATTATCGTCGTGGCGGGCATGGAAGGTGCCCTTGCGAGCGTTGTCGGCGGATTGACTTCGCGTCCCGTCATTGCCGTTCCGACGAGTGTCGGCTACGGTGCGTCGTTCAACGGTTTGGCGGCGTTGCTTGCCATGCTCAACAGCTGCGCGGCGGGCGTGAGCGTCGTCAACATCGATAACGGTTTCGGCGCGGGCGTCCTTGCGTCGAAAATCAATCGCGTGAGGTAAATGTTACTTTCTTTTGGCAGCAAAAGAAAGTAACCAAAGAAAACTGCGCCTGCTATGATACATCCTGTATCATGCGCAGGCGTTGCGGCCGTCATCCATGACGGCCGAATTTTCCGCTACAGTTGCGTGTTTTTATCGGAGGTGAACCGTCATGACCCGACGAAAATTTTTGACGTTGATGACTTGCGCGGCTTTAGCGAATTTGTTTTCGGCTTGCGGCGCGCAAACTTCAACCGAAAATTCAACCGACGAACGAAAGGAAGTTCCCGACATGAGCAAAAGTTTTTTCAGCGACGACGTGGCACTTAACGACGGATTCATCATGCCGCGACTCGGCTTGGGCACGTGGACGCTTGACGACGCGGTTGCCGAAGATTGCGTTTATCACGCGCTGACGGTCGGCTATCGATTGATTGACACTGCGCGATATTACCGCAACGAAATTGGCGTTGGCAGAGGTGTCAAACGAGCGATTGACGACGGCATTCCCCGCGAAAAAATTTTCGTCACGTCGAAGATTTTGCCGACGACTTCACCCGACGCGGCGATTGATTCGTCACTGCGCGATTTGAATTTGGAGTACGTCGACTTGACGTTGATTCACCAGCCCGGTTATAATGACGAGGAAAGTTACCGTGCGCTTGAACGTGCGGTTAAGTCGGGCAAGATTCGTTCGATCGGCATATCGAATTATTACACGCCGCGTGACTTCGACAGAATTCGCAATTCGGCGACGATTGTTCCCGCCGTCGTGCAGAACGAAAATCATCCGTTGTACCAAAACGACGAACTTCAAGCTTACGTCGCGCAATTCGGCACGGTTATCGAAAGTTGGTATCCTTTCGGCGGACGCGGCAACACGCAGAAAATTTTCGGCAACGAAACGATTCAGCAACTCGCGAAGAAATATTCCAAGACGCCCGCGCAGATTGTACTGCGGTGGCACATTCAGGCGGGCTACGTCGCCATACCCGGTTCGGCGAACAAGGCGCACATCACCGAAAATTTCAACGTGTTTGACTTCCGCTTGACTGCCGACGACATGAATTTGATTCGCGCCGTCAACCAAAATCGCCGCTTTGAAAATTGGTGACGCGCACTGTAACGAATTCGCTTCGTCGACGTATAAGTGTCAGAAAAACTTCAGGAGGCGATTGACATGACAAAAGAATTTCTCACCGACGAACAACTCGAAACGGTTTGCGGCGCGAATCAAATTCCGCAAAAACCGGCAAAGCCCGACGACAAAAACCCGTCGCAAATTAAAATACGGACGACCAACGACTTGAAAGTCCCGCCGCTTGTGACAGTGCCGATTCCGTTCATCAGAATCGACGAAATCGAAGTGAAACCTATAATTCGGCAGCACGGTCAATCGTCCGAAGGATTCACGCCGAAAATTTCCGAACATTTGATTCTCCGCCGATAAACCAAATTGACACAACACGCCTCGACGCCGCGTCGGGGCTTTTTTCGTTGCGACAAAGCTTGCGGCTTGAAATTTGCCAAGTTTGATTCTGTGAGTGATAGTTTTCAATCGTGCGGCACAACACGAATTTTGAAGCTGCGATATAATGTCCCCGCGTCAAAAAAGTTTCGTGAAAGTCGCTTGACGGGCGACATTTTGACGAGCTTTTAACTTTACAATGCGCGAAG
Organism: Selenomonadaceae bacterium; assembly: GCA_017479925.1. GTDB lineage: Bacteria > Bacillota > Negativicutes > Selenomonadales > Selenomonadaceae > Quinella. The sequence continues at coordinate 30,227 of JAFVBP010000086.1, forward strand.
AAAATTTCACGGAAACTGCAAGCATGGCTTTTAGCGGCGGCATTTCGGTTGCGGTGACTTTTGACGTTGCCACCTGGAACCGAAAATCTTTCGACGAGATACGCGCTCGGAACAGCAAATCGACAAGTTGACCGCGCCCGTGCTCAAAGACGCCGACGACAAGCTTGCCGAATTCCAAAACAAAAAAAATCGCCTGCAATCGCTCGGTCGTTCGTTGCAAAAAATTCTTGGCGAAGTCAACGCGCTCATGGACGAAGTTCAGCAAACGGCGCGGGCGTAAATTTCTCACCAAGGCACGAGAACACATTCAAGACGGCTTTAACACGGCGGCGAAATCAATTTTTTCACGGAGGCGAACTGCATGGACAACCCGGAAGACATAGAACAGCTCGTTCAAGCTTACATCGACAAAAATTTCGATCCGAACTCGTCGGCAGGTGCGGCGGCAGTGCTTGCACCGATTTTTTCGGTGATACCAATTTTCAGCGCAATCATGAAGTGTGACCTTGACAAAATTGACTTTCGCCGTCATTTCAACGAAAATAAACATGAAACTTTTTCCGAAATGCTCATGCGCCTCGTCAACGAAAGCGGCGAAAAAAATTCCGTCATCTACAATCGCGCAAACATCGACCGTCGACATTTTTCAAAAATCATCAGCCACAAAGACTACAAGCCGTCAAAACAAACCGCGCTTGCCTTTGCCGTCGCGCTGAAATTGAATTTCGAGCGGACGAAAGAATTGCTTGCCGCGGCGGGCTACGTGTTGACGAAATCAACTCTTTTCGACGTGATAGTTTCGTTCTTCATCGAGCACAAGATTTTTGACGTTGATTATGTCAATCGGATTTTGCATAAATACAATCAACCGTTGCCGGGCGGCTGATTCGGGCGAAAAATTTTCCTGCCTCGGCGAACGTCGGGGCTTTTTCGTTTGCGGCAAAGCTTGCAATATCCCGCGCCGTGTGTTAGCTTTATGCACGCAAAGGAGGCTTATTGATGGATCAGCAAATACAAAATCTGCGCGAGCGTGCGGACGAAGCGATTCAGGCGGCGACGACGCTTAAAGAACTCGACGACGTGCGCGTCAAGTTCCTCGGCAAGAAAGGCGAACTTACAACTTTACTGCGCAACATGGGCAAGCTGTCCGCCGAAGAACGCCCGCTTGTCGGTAAAATCGTCAACGAGGCGCGTGCCGAACTTGAAACGTCAATCGCGGCGAAGAATTCCGAACTCAAAGAAGCTCAACTGCAGTCGAAGCTTGCGACGGAAAAAATCGACGTGACGTTAGCCGGTCGGCGCGTGCATGACGGTCACTTACACCCGCTGACGTTGACGCTCAACCGCGTGAAAAACATTTTCATGAGCATGGGCTACAGCGTCGAGGAAGGTCCCGAAGTCGAAACCGATTACTACAACTTCGAGGCGTTGAACTTGCCCAAAGATCACCCCGCACGCGACATGCAGGATTCGTTTTACATCACCGAAGAAATTTTGTTGCGGACGCAAACGTCGCCCGTGCAGGCGCGCACAATGGAACGTCACCGCAACAACGAGCCGATTCGCATGATTGCGCCCGGTCGAGTTTATCGCCGTGACGATTACGACGCGTCGCATTCGCCGATGTTCACGCAAGTCGAAGGGCTTGTTATCGACAAGGGCATTTCGTTCGCGGACTTGAAAGGCACGCTTGAAGATTTCGCGCAGAAAATTTTCGGCGAACGTACGAAAATTCGTCTGCGTCCGAGTTTTTTCCCGTTCACGGAGCCGAGCGCGGAAGTCGACGTGTCCTGCGTCATGTGCCACGGCGACGGTTGCAAAGTCTGTCAAGGTACCGGCTGGCTTGAAATTCTTGGCGCGGGCATGGTTCACCCCGACGTGTTGAAGATGAGCGGCTACGACCCGTCGCAGGTGAGCGGCTTCGCGTTCGGCATGGGCATTGAACGTATCGCGATGTTGACGTACGGGCTTGACGATATGCGTTTGCTTTACGACAACGACGTTCGATTCCTGAAACAGTTCTAAGGCGGTGATTTTGTGCAGGTATCAACCAAATGGCTGAAAGATTACATTGACATAGATTTGACGGCGGACGAGCTGGCGGACAAGTTCACGTTGGCGGGCATTCCCGTCGAAAACGTGATTCACGCGGGCGCAGGTCTTGAAAAAGTCGTTACGGGTAAAATCGTCGAACTTACCGCGCACCCCGACAGCGACCACTTGCAAATTTGTCAAATGGACGTCGGCGCGGAAAATCTTCTGCAAATCGTCACGGGCGCACCGAACGTCGCCGAAGGTCAAGTTGTGCCCGTCGCACTTGTCGGCGCGAACTTGCCCTGCGGCAAAAAAATTTCCAAAGGCAAAATGCGCGGCGTTGCGTCGAACGGCATGTTGTGTTCGGCGGACGAACTCAAAATCGACGGCGACTCAAGCGGCATTTACATCTTGCCCGAAGACACGCCCGTCGGCATTCCCGCGGCTGAAGTGCTTGGACTTGACGACGACATTTTGGAATTCGAGCTGACTGCCAATCGCGGCGATTGTTTCAGCGTCGTCGGACTTGTGCGCGAACTTGCCGTGTTGACGAAAAAATCTGCGCGGTACCCCGAAATTACCGTTGACGAAAACGACGCGAGCGATGCTTCCGCGTTGGTCAAAATCGGTATCGACGCGCCCGACCTGTGTTCGCGATTTTCGGCACGTGTGTTGACGGACGTTAAGCTTGCTCCGTCGCCCGATTGGATTGTCAAACGGCTTGAAGGCGCGGGTATGCGTGCGATTAACAACGTCGTCGACGTGACGAACTTCGTCATGCTTGAACTCGGTCAACCGCTCCACGCCTACGACTTCGACGCCGTCGCGGGTCACGAATTGACTGCCCGTCGCGCCGTTGAAGGCGAACCGCTCCACACGCTTGACGACACGAACCGACTTGCCAAAGGCGGCGAACTCGTCATTGCGGACGCGGACAAAGCTGCCGGACTTGCGGGCATTATGGGCGGCTTTGAGACCGAAATCACCGACAAAACCAAAACCGTTATCCTTGAGGCGGCGTGCTTCAACTCCGCGTCAATCCGTCGCACAAGTCGCGCCGTCGGCATTCACTCCGAGGCAAGCGGACGTTTTGAACGCGGCACCAACGTCAACACCACGATTAAAGCTCTTGACCGCGTCGCGCAACTTCTGCAACAAATGGGCGCGTGTCGTGTCTGCAAAGGTGTCGTCGACGTGTATCCGTCGCCGAAAGACGAAGTCAAAATCAAATTCACCACCGCGCAGATTAACGCACGACTCGGCACCAATTACACCGACGCCGAAATTGTTGACGTGCTTGAGGCCTTGGGCTTCGGCATTGAACCGCTCAACAAGGTCGACGAACTGACCGATGAGGTTGTCGACAAGTTTGCTTCCGCGACGAAAACTTTCAGCAAGGCGGCGCGTGAAATCGGCAAAAAATCCAACGTCGAAAGCTTTATCGGCAACATCGGCGCGACGTTCGGCAACCTGTTCAAAAACGCGGGCGCGAAGGCGAACGACATGGCGCAAAAAGCCGGCGTCGACGACTTCGTTCAGAATATCAGCACGGCGGTCGGCGACATGGTTAAAAACGTCGACATGAAACTTTCCACGTCGTACGAAGTCACCGTGCCCGATTGGCGCAACGACGTGACAATTCCCGACGACCTGTCCGAGGAAGTCGCACGAATTTACGGCTTCGACAAAATTCCGTCGACGCTCCCGAAAGGCAATCAGCAAGGGCGACAATCCGCCGCGCAGAATTTCATCGACCGAATCAAAGCGATTCTTGTCGGGCTTGGCATGTGCGAAGAACTGTCCTTCGCCTTCACGAGTACGGCAATGTTCGACAAAATGCGCGTGCCCGTCGATTCGACGTTGCGTCAAGCCGTGCCGATTATGAATCCGCTGACGGACGAGGCACCGCTCCTGCGCACGACGTTGTTGGCGTCAATTTTCGAGAACGCCGCACGAAATTTCAGCCGCAAAAACGAGGACTTGAAACTTTTCGACATCGCGCCCGTGTTCGAGCCGAAAGCTTTGCCCGTGACCGAACAGCCGCGTGAACGTCAACAGCTGGTCGGACTTTTGACGGGTCGCCGCGAACCCAAAGGTTGGTCGCAAAATCCCGCGCAGGTTGACTTCTACGACGCGAAAGGCATCGTCGAGGAACTTTTGGACGGGCTGTCGATTAACAATTACTTCGTCGAGGCGGGCACTCATTACGCTTTGCACCCGGGCAAAACCGCCGCGTTCAAAAAAGGTCGCGACGTGCTTGTTACCGTCGGCGAAGTTCATCCCGCCGTTGCCGAAGCTTTGGGTATCCGCAAAAAAATTTACGTCTTCGAGGCGGACGTTGACACGCTCCAAAAATTCGCCGCGAAAAAATTCACGCTTGAGCCGTTGCCGAAATATCCTTCAATCGGTCGTGACTTGGCGATTCTGGTTGACCTTGACACGGCGGCGGGCGACGTTGAAAAAGTCATCACAAAGCACGGCGGCAATTTCCTCAAGCGCGTGACGTTGTTTGACGTGTACACGGGCGAACGAATTCCCGCCGACAAAAAGTCGCTTGCCTTCGCGCTGGATTTTCGGTCGAACGAGCGCACGCTCACCGACGACGAGGCCGACACCGCGTTCAAAGAAATTTTGGCGGCCGTCGAGAAAGATTTCGGGGCGACGTTGAGAAGTTGAGGTGATTGAGTTGAATGACGCAAAACCTGCGGGCGAAATGCGGCGCGTCGAGGTCGAAATTTTTGGCGAAGTCTATCGCCTGCGCACCGAAGATCCCGACGGGCTTGCCAAACTTGTGCGCATGGTTGATTCGACGATGAAGTCAATCGCGCAGAACACACGCACTTTCGCGGGCAGCCGTATCGCCGTTTTGGCAGCGCTGAAAATCGCCGAAGACTACTATCAACTCAAGAAAGACTACGACGAACTGTTACAACTCCTCGACGAAAACAAATGAATTTCACAAACTCTCGTCACGATTGGCGGGAGTTTTTTTGTTGCGATAACGTTCGGGTTGTACCAATTGGATGCAATGTCACGTTGCTTCCGTCACTTTCAAAGTTGCTTTGTTGCGCGAAAAATTTTTCAAAAATATTGCTACCCCCTCCCGTGCGTGTGTTTTAATGCACGTGTCAAAATTTTTTAGCTTGTATGCACAAGGAGATGATTTTTATGGCTGTAGAAAATAATTGGGACAATGATGTCACTATCATGGGAACTGATGAAGGCGACGAGCTTAACAACTGGAACGGCAGTAATGTTGAAATCTATGCGGCTGCGGGCAACGATTCTGTCATGAACTGGGGAAGTTTCAATGTCATAATCAACGCCGGTGCGGATAATGATTCCGTCATGAATTGGCAAGGCACCTATCTTATAGTCGATGCAGGTAATGGCTCCGACACGGTGAGAAACAGTGGAACAAATGTCACGATCAGCGGCGGCGAGGGCGACGATTCGATTAACAATGACAAGCTTTATACAATAATCGATGAAGAAAATGTAACTCTTTGTCCCGACTACACTTCAATCGATGCGGGCGACGGCAACGACAACATTAGCAACGAAGGCAACAACGTCACAATCAGCGCAGGCAATGGCAATGATACCATCAGTAATAATGGCGGTTCAAATGTCATGCTCAACGGCGGTGCGGGCAACGACAAAATCGACAACAGCGGCTCGGACGTCTCAATCAACGGCGGCGACGGCAATGATTTCATCGTCAATCACGGCGCTTCAAATGTCATGCTCAACGGCGGCGACGGCAATGATACTTTAACGGGGAATTCTGCGGTTGATGTCTTTGCTTACGCGGGCGGCAACGACGTTATCACCAACTACAGCGGCGAGGACATTGTTTACATATCGACGGGCGGCATTAATTCTTACTCGTTCAACGGCGCGGATTTGATTTTCAACGTGAACGGCGGATCGTTGACTCTCAAAAGCATGAAAAATCATGCGATAACCGTTCAAGATGCTTTCGGCAACGTAAGTTTACAAATTTACGGTACGGGCTATTCGGGAGCCGACGTCATGAGAACTTTCGTGCAATCAATGGCGAATTCCTCACTCGATACCGATCAAAAAATTGACGAGGCCATAAAAGCTTGTTCGCATTTCAACTCGTTGCAAGAAGTCAAAAATCAAATTATAACCGACTTACAAATTGCTGGCGACGGCGAAACTTTCTTGCGCGATTATTGCGGAATTTTCCTAGACAACGCGGACACGGGTGCCGTCACGGGCTGGGACGCGGGCGGCTTGACCGTCAAAACCACAGACGACTTGTTGCCCACAAGTTACAGCGACGCTTACCCTCCTTCGACATCATTTACAAAACGCGGCTTGACGCTTATCGTCCCCGAAAGGAGTACACTAAGCGAAAATGAGCAACTCATCGTGCAATCTCTGTATACGGAAGATGTGGAGAATTCTCTTAAATTAATCGAAGAAACTTACGGATTCACATTCTCAGACAAGCCGCTTTCCATTCCGCTTTACTTTGTGTACGAATCCGATAAGGCACCGGCGTGGGCAGGTGTGGGCGGACTTACAATCAATACTGCTCATGATTATTCGGGCAACTACATTATTCCGCACGAACTCACTCACGTTGCGCAACAACATTTTGGATTTTTTAATTATATGACAGATTTCATGATTGAAGGCATGGCAGACATCACAGCAAATGGAGACGTGCGTCCGGTTTTGGAGTTAGCAAATGATTCATCAAAACTCGCCAAATGTCTAAATGGTAATAATACTGGTGGCGATGCTTATGTTTCAGGAGTTATCTTTTGGCGTTATTTGATGCGTCAGGCGGCAGATACCTCGTCGACCGACAACCCGCCGGCAGATAACCCGTCGATCGACAACCCGCCGGCAGATAACCCGTCGATCGACAACAATCAATTCGTCTACACGGGCGGCGACAAGACAATTTCAAATTACGCGGGACAACCGATAACTCTCGGCGCGTACACGGGCGCGACCTTCGACGATTCGGGCAATTTCTTTGTCGGCTCCCCGACGGGCACGCTTGTAATCACAAATGC
>JAFVBP010000087.1 GCA_017479925.1 Selenomonadaceae bacterium
ATCGTCAACGCGTAAGTCGGAATTTTGTCGCCCTTGACGGAGTTGTCCAGAATCGTCCACAGTTGCGGCTTCGGTGAAACGCCGGCTTGCGTGCCCTTCAAGCAGTGTCGCTCCTCGTAAACGTTTTGCTCGTTGGCTTGAGCGCGTTGCGTGGTTTCAACGTCCATTGCCTGCAAAACCCAAGGCAAGCCCGAATATTTCAGCTCGTGTAAAAGTGTCGTCAAGTAACTCGATTTGCCCGCGCCCGCGACGCCGACGGCACAAAAACTCAAAAATTTGTCGTGGAACAGAATTTGCGGCGGCAACGGTTCACCGCAGTAACGGCAGACTGCCTCGCGAATCGTCAAGCCGTTGTCGCGGCAAAAAGATTTTCGGCACACGGGCAGGCGTTTTTTGAATCGGTCGAAGAAAGTTAAGCTGACTTCGTGGCGATTGTCTTCGTCGGGCACGCAAAAAAATCTCATGCCGCTTAACTTGAGTTTTCGCATACAGTGCGGACAAATTGCGGTCGAGTTGCTGAACGTAATCATTTAAAAGCCTCCGTGACGAGCTTCAAGCGGAATCACTTTTTCGGGACGGTCAAACTGTCGGGTCGCGACGCCTTCAAGTCGAAGTGACCTTCGTCGTCTTTGGATGTCAAAAGCTTGACGACGGTGCCTGACGAAATGTCTTTCCAGGTGTCGTTGGGCAAGTCAATTTCAAGTCGCCCGCCGCCGTAACCTTTCGGGTATTCGCGAATCGTGCCGAGAATTTTTGTCGCCGAATCGCCGAGTTCAATGTTCAAGTGCCCGTCGCGTCGACAAACCAGAAACATTTTCGGCGTCGGTTTGGCGGTGCTCTCGATAATCAGCTTGCAGTCTTTGGCGTGCGCTTCCTTTTTGAAAATGCCGCTGGTGCCCCACTCAAGCCGATACGAAATAATTTCCTTCGGGCGATTGTTAATCGTGAGCGTGCTGGGCGTTGAGTACGCGGCGGAACCGTCGGCAAATTTGTATTCGCCGATAACCGTCACGAAAATTTCTTTCTGCGGCAGGTGCGGTTGCGAAATGAACGTGTCCTGCGCGTATTTTGCGGCGTAAATGCGATTCATCTGCCGTGACTTCGCCGTTTCAATCGTCGCGTAAAGTTCGTCGGCGTCGCGTGTGTTCACCTTGTAATGAATCATGTAGAGATTTTCGGGCACGGATTTCAAGACGAGTTTCAAGCCGCCCGCGTCGATTTTGGTTTTGACGGCGTCAATTTCGCACGGCTCGACGTTCGCGCAGGTGAAAATGTCGTTGACGATGCAAAGTTCGCGTGTCGCGCTGACGACGGCAATTTTAACCGTGTCGCCGCTCAACTCGAATTCGCAAGCTTCGTCGGAGCTGTCGGCTTTCTTGAAAACGACGCCGCTGCCCAAAAGTTCGTCGACTTTGTCCGCCGCGAAAGGTTTGCCGATGTCAATCTGCGCGAGATCTTTTTTGTCGGGAATTTCTTTAAACCAGATGTCGAAATCGCCCGTGGACTTCCACTCGAATTTTACGCGACCTTCACGCACGTCGCAAGTCAAATTATCAACAACTTTCGGCGGCAATTCGGGCGTCAACGTCACCGTCAAACCGTGGCTGTATTTATAAGTGCGGTCAATCTTCCAAACTTTGGTATCAATTTCGGCGTTCTGTCGCATGAAATATTTCTCGTTGTTGGCGGCGTTGTCCTCGGCGGAATAGTAGACGCATTGCAGGCGGTACTGGTACTGCTTGCGATTTTTGACGAGCTTGTCGACGAAAGAATTTTGTTCGCATTCGGCAACGATGACGGACTTGCCCGCGCTGTCGATACGCAGAATTCGCACGCCCAAACAGTTTTCGGACGGGAGCCGCCAAACGAATTTGCACGCGCCGTCTTCGGTTTTGGCGATTAATTTTTTTTCGTCAAGGTCACTGTAATGCACGGCTGTCGCAACGGTCGGCGACGAAAAAGTTCCCAGTCGCGTGGCGAAAACCGCGTAACCGTAAAGCACGCCGGGCTTGACGTCCGTGTCGACGAATTCAAGTTTGTCGGTGTTCTCAATCAAAAGTTCGCCGTCGCGGAAAGTTTGCGGCATGCCGTCAATCTTGCGAATCAGCGTGTACGTGACGCCAAGGTCGTTGGGTGCCTGCCATGACAGGTTGCAAATTAAATTACCGTCGACGCCCGTCGCGCCCGTCGACTTCGCTTTGACGGAAATTTTCCCGATTGTCGGCGTCGCGGCTTTGACGGCTGACGAATAATTTTCGCGCAAGGTGGCAATCAGCACGGGCGGATTTTTCGGCGTGATTAAACGCAATCTGTCCTGCGCGGGCTTGTAATCTTTAATCTTGCGCAAAATCTCGACGCAATCGCTGACGGCTTTGGCGGGTGCAATCGACAGGCTCGGCAACTTTTTTTCCGCCCAGGCAAAAAGTTCGCGTTTCTTGAGTTCGGCGGAAGTTTTGTTGATGCGCCACTCGATTTTTTTCAGCTCGTGCGCTTCGGGCTTGAGGATACGCGCTTGCGACAAAATTTCGATGATTCGCGCCGTCACAAGGTGAACGTCTTCGTCGGCGTTGCGGGCTTGCTCGACAAGGTCAAGCATCGAATTCATTTCGGCGATATACTTGGAAAATTTCTTCAGCTCGACGAACGAAAATTCGCACGCCGTGCAATGTTCGGCTGTCGCGGGAATTTTCTTGCCGCATTTGGGGCACTCGACGAAGAAACTTTCGCCGCAAATTTTGCAGTGAGCGCGTTCGGCCTCTTCGCGTGTGCG
>JAFVBP010000088.1 GCA_017479925.1 Selenomonadaceae bacterium
CGTTCGGCAGGGTCTTCGTAGCGTTTTCGTTGCGCGGCGGAAGCTTTTTCGTGTTCGGCGGGGTCTTCGTAACGTTTTCGTTGCGCGGCGGACATGTTTGCCAATGCTTCTTCCGTATGTTTGTAACCAGTCATTGTCTGCGAAATTTGCGCTTTGGTTTCTTCGCAATGAGAACCGCCTTCGCCGCCCGTCTTGCAGTTGTAGCCTTTGGGCGTAATGCAGTCGTATTCGGCAATGAAACGAATTTCCTGCGCGTCGAGTTCCTCTTTGGTTTCGCATGTCGCAATAACTTCAATAGTGAATTTGTCGACGCCGTGCTTGCGAATCGCTCTGCCGATTAGAAACGGTGAATCCATGTGTTCTTGGAAACGTTCTTCGACCGTGCGCGTCGTTTGCCCGATATAAATCTTGCCGTTGTCGGTGTTGGTGATTTTATAAATCACGCCGTACATAATATCAATCCGCCTTTCGTTGACAGCGCGGCACGAGCGTGCTAGAATCACAAATGCTAATAGCTCTGTCGCGCTACTGGTTGCTTCTTAGCAAATCAATCTTAGCACGCGGAGCTTTTTTCGTCAACAAAACGCAAAACAAAAACCGTCAAGCCCGAAAGCCTGACGGTTGATTTTTTTCGTGACGGAAGATCGGCAATCAGCCGGCGTCTTCCTCTGCTTTGACGCGATCAATCAAGATGTTGAGCAACTTCATTGCCGCTTCGGGAATGTTTGTGCCGGGCGCGAAAATCGCAACTGCACCGTGTTCAAAAAGGAAATCGTAGTCGTTCACGGGAATTACGCCGCCGAGCGCCACAAGTATCGATTCTCCGCCGATTTTTTTGAGTTCGTCGACAAGTTGCGGCAACAGCGTGTTGTGACCCGCCGCCAACGAGCTGAATCCGATGATATCGACGTCATTGTCGACGGCGTCGCGAGCGGTTTCTTCGGGCGTCTGGAACAGTGGACCGACATCAACTGTAAAGCCCATGTCAGCGAAACTGGAAGCGATAACTTTTTGACCACGGTCGTGCCCATCTTGTCCGATTTTTGCGACAAATATGCGAGCTCTGCGTCCCGTGAGTTTTTCAAATTCATCACCGAGAGCGCGAACTTTATTAAGCGTGCCGTCTTCGCCGAATTCTTTGGAGTACACGCCGCTGATTGTATGAATCGTCGCTTGATAGCGTCCCGAAACTTTTTCGACGGCGTCGGAAATTTCACCGAGCGAGCAACGAACGCGAGCGGCTTCGACGGCGCACTCAAGCAAGTTGCCGTTGTCGCGGGATTCAGCGGCTTTGGTGATTGCTTCGAGCGCGGCACGAACGTCGTCTTCGTTGCGTTCGGCGCGGAGTTTGTTGAGGCGTTCAACCTGCGCGTTACGAACAGCGGTGTTGTCGACGGCAAGAATTTCGAGCGGGTCTTCCTTGTCGAGGCGGAATTTGTTCAAGCCGACAATCGTCTCGTTGTTGGAGTCGATACGCGCTTGACGGCGAGCGGCCGCCTCTTCGATACGCATTTTCGGCAAGCCCGTCGCGATAGCTTTTGCCATGCCGCCGAGCTGTTCGATTTCCTGAATGTGCGCCCAAGCACGGCGAATAATTTCGTTCGTGAGAGCTTCGACGTAGTAGGAGCC
>JAFVBP010000007.1 GCA_017479925.1 Selenomonadaceae bacterium
CCGAAATGATTTTGCGCAACTTGTCGACGGTAATGCCTGCGGAAGATTTTGCGCCCGCCGCGTGAATGATTTTTTCTTCGCCGAGCGTGCCGTCAAGGTCGTCCGCGCCGAAACTCAATGCCAGCTGTGCAAGCGGCGACGTTAAACTTCGCGATAAAAACTGTCACGTTCGACGGGCAGGTAAGCTGTCTCCGAAATGATTTTGCGCAACTTGTCGACGGTAATGCCTGCGGAAGATTTTGCGCCCGCCGCGTGAATGATTTTTTCTTCGCCGAGCGTGCCGTCAAGGTCGTCCGCGCCGAAACTCAACGCAAGCTGTGCAACGGGCAACGTCAACATGACCCAAAACGCCTTGAAGTGATCGAAGTTGTCAAGCGCAAGTCGGGCAAGCGCGAGCATTTTTAAATCTTCCCATGAGCCGACGCGTTGAAGTTTGAATTGTTCGCCGAGCCGCGTGTTTTCGGGGTGAAACGGAAACAGCATCATCGCGACGAAGCCGCCCGTTTCGTCCTGCAGGTCGCGCAACTTGATTAAATGTTCGACGCGTTCGCGAATAGTTTCGACGTGCCCGAACATCATTGACGCGTTCGTCCGCAAACCGAGTTTGTGAGCCGTGCGCATGACTTCAAGCCACTCGACGGCCGAACATTTTTTCGGGCAAATAATTTCGCGCACGCGGTCGGACAAAATTTCTGCACCGCCGCCGGCAAGCGACGTGACACCCGCGTCAATCAGTTCGCGCAAAACGTCCGCGAAACTTTTGCCGCTGATATTCGCGAAGTTGACAATTTCCACGGGCGTGAAAGCGTTAATTCCGACGTGCGGCAGAAATTTTTTGACGAGCTTGACGGCGTCGACGTAATACGCGAAATCTTTCGTCGGGTGAAGCGCGCTTACAATGTGAATTTCGCTGACACCTGACACCTGACACCTGACCGCTTGCTCAACGTCGGCAAGTTCGAGCGTGAAGGCGTGATTGTCACCGCTTTGACAGCTGAACGCGCACAACGAGCAGTTCGCCGAACAAACGTTCGTCAAGTTGATGTGGCGGTTGACCGTGTAAAAAACTTTTCGACCGGTCTTGCGTTCCTTGACGCGACGCGCAGATTCCGCCAGATACAAAAGGTCGTTTTCCTCGTACAGCGCAAGAATTTCGTCGACGGTTAATCGCCCGCCCGAAGAAATTTTGTCGTGCGCCGAAGTCAAAAGTTTCATCGAATCGCCTCCGTGACAAGTTTGGGAATTCGTCCCGCGTCGCGAATCAGCTTGATTATGTCGTCTTGAGCAAGTGCCCGCGGTGAAGTCGCGCCCGCGTCGTGCAAAATGTTTTCGCGGTGAATCGTGCCGTCAATGTCGTTTGCGCCGAAACTCAACGCAACCTGCGCGACGGGCACCGTCAACATGACCCAATACGCCTTGATGTTCGGGAAGTTGTCGAGCATGAGCCGCGAAATCGCAATCGTTTTGAGGTCGTCGAACATTGACGTTTGCTTGATGTCGCGTTCGAGCGCGGTATTTTTCGGCAGGAACGGGAAGCAAATAAACGTTCGGAAGCCGCCCGTTTCGTCTTGAAGTTCGCGCAGTTTAATCAGATGTTCGACGCGTTCGGCGAAAGTTTCGATGTGCCCGTAAAGCATTGACGCGTTGGTCGGAAGTCCGAGTTTGTGCGCGGTTCGTGCAACGTTCAACCACTGCGACGCGGAACATTTTTTCGGGCAAAGCAAATTTCGCACGCGGTCGGTCAAAATTTCAGCTCCGCCGCCCGCAATTGCTTGCAAGCCCGCCGCTTTGAGTCGACGCAGAATTTCTTCGACGCTCAAGCCCGAAATGTCCGCGAAGTGTTGAATTTCAACGCCCGTGAAACCTTTGACGTACAGCGCGGGAAATTTCGCGTGCAAAGTCTCGACGAACGCCAAATAATTCTCGAAAGTCCAGGTCGGGTGCAGTCCGCTGACGATGTGCAGCCCGACAAGATTCGGGTCGCGGCTTGCTTCGGCGACAAGATTAACCGCCTCGTCAAGCGTCATTGCGTAAGCCTTGCGGTCGTCGGCACTTCGCCCGAAGGCGCAAAATTTGCAACGCGACACACAAATATTTGTCAAGTTCACGTGACAGTTGACGTTGTACAAAACTTCGTCGCCGCAAAGTTTCTTGCGCACGAAATCCGCCAATGCACCGAGCCAACTCAATTCGTTGCAGGCAAACAAAGTTTCGCCGTCGGCACGCGTCAACCGTTCGCCGCGCAAAACTTTGCGTTCGATAATTTCAAGATCTCCCGTTACAAACAAAACAAAATGCCTCCCGTCGGTTGATGTCGCGGACATTTTAGCACAGGCGGAAAATTTTTTCGCGACGCATGTAACGAAACTTGACGACACGTCAACCGTTCGACGTTTTCAAAGCGACGGCAATGTCGTGCGACACGTCAACCGTTCGACGTTTTCAAAGCGGCGGCAATATCGGGCGACACGTCAACCGTTCGACGTTTTCAAGGCGGCGGCAATGTCGGGCGACACGTCAACCGTTCGACAGAAAAATATTTTCGCACGTCCGACAATTTTCATGTCAAAACTGAAACAAACCTGATATAATCGCCGCAAAAAGGAGGTTGAGCGCGGTGCCCGATTTTCTGAAAAAAGCATTTGACAAATTCGACATACTGATTATATTGGCGGCGGTGTTTTTGTTCGGACATTTCGATTACGACAACCTGTCGACAATCGACAAGCTTTATATGGCGTCATTTGCGGCTTGGGGCGTCATGAAAGGCATTCGGATTTACATTCTCTTCCGCAACGAGCGGGACGAAAAATAGGGAATAGAACCAGGGATTAGAACCAGAAAAAACTGCTCCCTCGCTCTACTCCCTCGTTCTACAAGAAAGGATGATTCAATGCGACAAATTTTCTTAACGGTACTCATGCTTGCGACGCTGATTTTCGGCGGTTGCGGCACGCAAGCCAAAGACGAACCGTCAACCAAACCTGACGTTAAAGACGAGCCGAAAGTCGAAGCGTCCGCGCCCGTCAAAGGCGACCTGAAAATTTCCATGCTCAATGTCGGGCAAGGCGACGCGATTTTGATTCAGACGGGCAAGCAGACAATTCTTGTCGACACGAGCGACACCGACGAACGCGACCTTTTGGTAAGCGAACTTGAAAAACTTGCCGTCACGAAGATCGACAAATTAATCTTGACGCACCCGCACGCCGACCACATTGGCAGCGCGAAAGCCTTGATTAATCCGAGCAACAAGGAACTCAAGGCGAATCCGTATCTCGAAAAAATTTCCGTCGCGGAAGTTTACGACAACGGCATCGCGTCGAATTCCCCGCTGTATAAAAGCTACGTCAAAGCCGTTGAAGCCAAAGGTATCGTGCACAAAGGTTTGACGGCGGGCGACGAACTCGATTTCGGCAACTCCGTCAAGTTCAAAGTGCTGTACCCGACCAAAGATCTTGTCAACGCGGTCAACGGCGGGCAAAAATCCGACCCGAACAACGAGAGCGTCGTCGGCAAGCTCACGTACAAAAAATTTTCCATGATGTTCACGGGCGACGCCGAAAAGAAAGTCGAATCCGAACTTTGGGCGGACAACGACGCCAAAGTTCTCAAATGCGACGTGCTTAAAGCCGGTCACCACGGCAGCTATACCGCCTCGACGGAGAATTTCGTCAAGACCGTCGCGCCGAGTTACGTCTTGATTTCCTGCGGTCCCGAAGAGGAACGCCGCAACACTTACGGGCACCCGCACTTGGAACCGCTCGAAAATTATATCGCGCAGGGGCTTGACGCCAAACACATTTTCTGCACGCGCTGGAACGGCACAATCACAGTCACAAGCGACGGCAAAACTTTTTCCGTCACGCCCGAACGAACGGAGGATTGGCTTGACAAATGGATAGCTCAAAAGAAACGCGACAAAAAGAAATAACCGCGTACATTGACCGACTCGAACAGCTTGAAGACGGCACGGCGAAGGCGATTTTTCTTGTCGAAGACGACGAAGACGAATACCGTCAATTCACGTTGCCTGCAGATTTTTTGCCCGAAGATGTCGGCGAAGGCGACACCGTTACGTTGACAATTTCCCGCGCAGACGAAACTTCCGACGCGAAAGTTGACGGTGACGCTTGACGGTCAGAAATCGTCGCTTGCCAATTTTCGCAAACGCTCGAATCAAACGTTTACTGATTCGACAGTGGCGACCGTTTGCCGATTCGACAGCGACGACCGTTTACTGATTCGAAAGCGGCGCGCTTTGAAAATCTCATCGAGTACCGCAAAAAATATTTTACGTTTTGACTGCCCTCAAACAGGAGGTATTCATTTGCTGAAACGAATTCTAACGTGCCTGTGCATGTTCGTCGTTTTGACGTGCGCGACAACCGCGTTCGCCAAACCTGCCGAGCTGACGGGCATAAACGCCTTCGACCTTGACAACGAAACTTTGCGGATTGAAATTTCGTATCGCGGAGGCAAACTCTTCGACGAAAACATTTCCGTCGACGAAAATTCGGGCATTGTTCGCCTGGACATGGAAAACACTTTGCCCGGCAGAATCAGCCGCGCTTCGGGCGCAAAAATTCAATCCGACGTTAAAGACGCCGTCGAAAAAATCACCGTCAACGAAGTCAAAAGCCGTCACACGCGAATTCAATTTTTCTTGACGACGGAGCCTGAGGCAGTCAACGTTTCGCTTGAACCTGCCGATTCGTCCGAGAAAAAAGATGCCCGCGTTATCGTCGACGTGAAGAAATTTCGTGTGGAAGACGAAAACGCAAACGCTTCGGGACTCAACAATTTCAACGGCGGCGGACGCGTAATCGTCATTGACCCCGGTCACGGCGGCTCCGACGCGGGCGCGATTGGTCCGACGGGTGTCAGCGAAAAATCCGTGTCGCTTGCCGTTTCGTTGAAGGCGCAACAACTTTTGACCGCCAGCGGTTACCGCGTCGTAATGACCCGCACGACCGACGTTGACGTTGCGGCACCGGGTGTGTCCGACGCAACCGAACTTCAAGCCCGCGTCGACAAGGCACCGCCCAACGCCGAAATTTTCATCAGCGTGCACTGCAACGCCTTTTCCAACGGCAACGCAAACGGCATGGA
>JAFVBP010000089.1 GCA_017479925.1 Selenomonadaceae bacterium
GTAAATCGGCACGATAACCGCGATCATCATCGTCGAAACGGCAATGTTCGCGTCGCCGAAAATGTTGGCGACAATCGGCACGCCCATTAAGACGAAATTGCTTCGGAAAATCGCCTGCACGATAACGCCGCGTCGTCGATTGTCGGGCTCAATTCGCGGCACGAAAATCATCAGCAACGCGAAAATCGTCAGCACGCCCAACGCGCCGAACAACATCAGCTTCGGGCGGAAACTCGTCGCCAAGTCCGTCGTGTAAATCGAATAAAACATCATGCAACAAAAAAACACGCGGAAGACCATACGATTCATGTGATTGAGTTCTTCGTCGGTCAACCACCTGCGCAACTTGACGAACGCGCCGATTGCCATCAAGCAAAACATCGGGACGACCGCGCTCACTGCCACGACGAAATTGTAAAACATTTGCTCGTTCAACACGTCTCAACTCCTCGGCAACATTGTAACACGTCGCAAAAAAAATTGCCCGGCCACTTTGAAAGCGGCAGAACAATTTGGATAGCCGACTCGTCCGTCGAAACGAAAACGTCAAAGCAATTGGATGCAACGTCCACGTTGCCCCGTCGCAGTGACGGGTTTTTTTGTCGTGTCAGGAATTTTTTACCTCTTCGCAGAGCGCGGCGAAATGCGCATCCGTCAAAATGTTTGACTTTACGGTAAAGTTCGGGTCGGCAATCGAGCGAATATGCGTAAGACAAATATCATACAAGCCGTCGTCGTCGGAAGATTCGTCGCCGCCGCTTGCAATGTTCAGCAAAAGATCTATGCGCTTGGGGTAACATGTTTTCAACGCGAAATCCAAAGCGTATCTTTTCGCCAACTTGTCCGAAGATTTTTCGTCGGCGTTCGTGTCGCGTTTGACGGGAATTTGTTGCCTCGTCTCAATGACAAGCCGCGCCGCACCTTCTGCGTCAAGGTCGGGATTGAACCGCATTGCAAGAATCATGTAATAAACTTCGTCGGGCATGTCCGCCCAATCTTCGTCGGAAAAATCTTCGTCGGCAAGATATTTGTTTTCGGGCGTTTTGGGCGCGTCCGCACGCAGTTGCCGAATTCGATACAGTCGTTGCTCATCGGTCAGCGGCGTGTAAGGAATTTGCCGAAGAATTTCCTGCAACTCGTGCTCGTCGGCATCGGAAAACTTTTCGGCGATAAGTTGCATTCGCTTTGACGCGTCCGGCTCGTCCATGACTTTATCCGCAAAACCTTCGGGCGCGTATTCCGTCCAGCGTGCATAAAGTTCAGCCGTGCGGTCGTTCGCGTCGGGCACAAGCAATTTCACAAGTTCGATAACTCGTTCGGGCTTCGTGCACCGAACAAGTTCGTCAATTAAAGTTCGTTCGTCCATTTGGCACCAACTTTCGGGTACAACATAATCTGTCAACATTCGCTTGTACGTCGACCGCTTTGAAAGCGGCGGAACAATTTGGTTGCAATATCCGCGTTGCCCCGCCGAAGTGACGGATTTTTTTGTCGCGGAACGTCAAAGCCAACCTTCGGGCACGACATAATCGGTCAACATGCGCCTGTACGTCAGCAAAAATTCTTCGTAACGCGGCACAAGTTTCAGGCGACCGCTGTCGACCGCGTAATTCAGCACGTCACCAATCGGCCAATCGGGATGTTCGGCTTCAATCGCGTCCGTGATTTTGCTGTCGGGGTCACTTTCCTCGCAGATATACCAAAAGCACGGATACGAATACGGAAAATATTTGTCGGTCAACAGCCCGTCGAAAATTCTTTTGAGCATGTCGGCAAGTTCGTCGCGGCTGAGGTATTCGCACAAGGTAACGTTTTGCCAAATAAGTTCGGCGACAAAGCGAAGTTGCCCGTCCGTCCACGGCTTGAACGACAGCTTGAAGTCAACGTGCCCGTCGTCGCTTAATATTGTCGCGACCATGGGTCACGCTCAACTTTTTTTATCAGAGTGCCGAGTTCGTCGAGCAACGCCAAAAGTTTGCGCTTGTAGTTCTGCCGAAAAGTTTCGTCGTCGTAATGATTCCAATCCGACCACGCGTCAATATCTTTTGAAATGTCCGAGTACAGAGCCTTGCAGAAGTCAAGCATCGTCAAGCTGACGAAATATGTTTCGGGCGTTTCTTCGTAACCTTCGTAAATGACATGGCAAAACGTTTCTGTCACGGTGCAGTAAACATCCGTAGTTTCACAATCGCCGTAAACGGTAAACGGACTCCAATTCTTCAAACCGTAGACGGCCGCCATTAACCAATCAATAGGAACGTTCGTAATGTAGCTTAACGGATATTTCGCGTCGCTTATGGAAAAATCTGTCCAGCCGTATTCGGGTAAGCTCAACATGATTCAGCCTGCCTTGAAGTTGTACACGGGCTTCATGACTTCGACAATGTCGACCGTGTCGCCGATAACGTCGATAATGTCGTCGAGCGATTTGTACGCCTGCGGACATTCGTCTAGCGTGCCTTCGCTGACGGAGGTGGTGTAAATGCCCGCCATCGAGTTTTGGTAATCGGTCATGCTGAGCTGAACTTTCGCCTGCGTGCGTGACATGATTCGACCGGCTCCGTGCGGCGCGCTGAAATTCCAATCGGAGTTGCCCTTGCCGACAGCGAGAACCGAGCCGTCGCGCATGTTAATCGGAATCAGGACGCGTTCGCCGTCGTGCGCGGCAATGGCACCCTTGCGGATAATCATTTCGCCGATGTCAATGTAATTGTGAATCGTGTGGAAAC
>JAFVBP010000090.1 GCA_017479925.1 Selenomonadaceae bacterium
AAGTTGGCGTACTGGCGCGGCAAAATGTGGTGGCGGACAAACAGCGCGTAAAAAAATCGCAGTTGCCCGCCGTCGGTTATAAATTTTTAATCAGCCCGTCGAGGTTGTCGTCGAAACCCGAAATGTTTTCGACAGCCTCAAGAATTTTCGTCTTTTCGGCAGGCGTCAAAACCAAATTCACCACGTCGACGCCGGTCGCGACGTTCAAAGCGTCCCAAACTTCGTGATTTTGCCAAAGGAGTTTTTTGTCTTCGGCAACGGTCGCCTCGTAAATAACCTGCGCGGCGTAGCGTGTCCAGTTGGTTTCTTCGTCACGACGCCCGCGATTTTTGGTATTCTGCTTGCGGCATTTGGTGAATTCGTCTTCGGTCAAGCCGTGAATTTTGAACTTGAACAGTTCGCGCTCGTCACGGACGATTTTGATTTCGCAAAGTTTTTCTTCCGTGCGAAAAGCCGCCGCGCCCAAAAGTGCGTCAACGATGTTTTTTTCGACGCGTTCATTCGTCGACATGAAAATCACTCACTTTCACGTATAACTCAAAAGCTTTTGAAGTTCGGGCGGCTGGTTGACGTGCAACGACCACGATCTTTTGACGATGTCGCCGACTGAAAGATTGTGCAAGTCGATCTGTCCCGAAGGCACGCAGTCACGGTAAATAATCGTCTCTTCGGAGCCCTGATAACCGTAAATTGTGGATTTAAAGCACCAGTGCGGCGAGTGACGTCCGTTTGTGAACATGTCGAACAGTTCACGGATAAATTGGTGACTTTCGATAATGCATTCGGTAATCGTCAACGTGACGGCGTAACCCGTGATGAAGTCGCTCTGCAATGGACTGCCGAGTACCTGATACTGCGCCGTCGCGATGTTCACCTGCGCCTGAAAAGTTTCGACGGTTGACAGTAATTCGCCCGTGTCGCCTGAAAAAATCACGGCGTCTTTGCCGCTGAAAATCCGTCGGCAGTCCTGATTAAAAAGTGCACGGTTATTAAAAGCCATGTTGATTCCTCCAATCAAAAAGCCCGCCGAAGCGAGCCGTGTTAAGTCGTTATTTCTCGTTGATGATTCTTGAAATTGTCGCTTGAGAACAATTGAATCGTTTTGCCAAAGCAACACACCCGAATTCGTTTGAGCCGCAAACGTAGAGTCGCCTGATTTCTTCGCGAACGTCGTCGGGAATGCGGCGAATTTTACGATCGGGATTGCCTTCTTGGATGATGTTCCAAATTGTTGCTTGGGAGCAGTTGAATCGTTTTGCCAAAGCGTCCTGACCAAATTCTGCCGAGCCGCGAATATAGAGTCGTCTGATTTCTTCGCGAACGTCGTCGGGAAGCTTGTGTTGTTGAATGCCCGAAGCTCGAAGTTTGCCGCCTGCGTCAATGTACGAAAAGCCGATTTGAACGTCACTGATTACCGAAGCGTCTACATTGAACATTTTTGCAAGTTCAAAACCCAATAATTTGTCAGGATTTTCGCGAATGTAACGAGCTTGCTCATTTGTGAGTTTGGCACGAGGATTTTCTTCACCTCGCGTCTTAAATAATCCGATTGCAAACGCGTGTCGATTGTTTTCAGTTGACGTGCACCACTCAAGATTTTCAATGCGATTGTCGGTTTTGACGCCGTTGATGTGATTGATCTGCGGTTTGTTTTCGGGATTCGGGATGAACGCTTTGGCAATCAATCGGTGAATTAAGCGCATCTTGGCTTTGCCTTTGTGAGACAAATTCACCATAAGATAGCCGATTTTGCTAAGCGTCGGCTTCAAAATTCGCGGCGTCTTTTGTTTGAAACTGCGAACGCGCCCGAAATTCGAGACTTGATAAAGCCCGCCGTAGCCGTCGATGTCGCGCCAGACTTCAACCATATAAATCACTCCTTGCGAATTGACGCCCGAAGTGATATGATTCGCCTCGGACGTTGGTCTTGAAAAAGTCGCCTTGCCGTGGAAAGTTGGGCGGCTTTTTCGTTTGCCCATTTTAACGCGAGAGTTAATCAGCTGTCAAACGGATTTGAATAGCTGAATCTGAACGTCAAATAAAGCTTTTCTGTGCTGTCAATATCACCCAGTGTGATGACAAACCATGCGGAATCGCCGTCGGGCTTGTGCGTTTCGTCTTCGGAAATGCGGCTGCCCTCGAACAACTTGTTTTCGGCAATCATCTCGTTCAAAACGCCTTGAGCGACGGTGACAATCGTGCCGCGCCCGTTGGAATCATTGTTGACGCGCCCGATGAGCGGTTCGCAAGTCGCGTTGATTCGGTCGACGACTTCAAAACGAGTTTTCACGCGGCGAATTTTTTTCCAGCCGTCGTCGGAATTTGAATCGGGCGTGACGAGCGTGTTAATCGCGTTGTCGATTTGAGCTTGGTCGTTGTAATTCAAACTCAGCACGAGGCAACCTTTTTGTTCGGCGCGTATGACTTCGCCGTTGGTGAGCGGTTCAATCAGCTCCAGCGCGCCCGAAATGACGGTGTGCGTCAAACTCGAATTCGTTTCGACGCCCGCAATCATGCCGCCGATACGCGCCGCAGCACGCCAGCCGTCGTAAATCGTGCCGTCCGTCGACTTCCAACCGTTCAAGACGAACACAATTTTTTCGTCGTTGCAAGCCGCCGCGAAACTCATTCGTTCGTCAAGCGATTGTGAACTTTTGCCGCCAATGCACGCGAATCCGAGATGACCCGTTTCGTAACTTTGCTTGACAAACGCCGTCAAAATGCCGTTGACCGCCGCGCCGTCCGAGTCCGCGACGATGCAATTCCACCGAAAACGCTCAAGCGCGTTCGTGCCGCGTTCGTAATTCGTCGTCGTGACCGTCGGATTTCTGCCGCCCGTCAAAGCCGCTTGAGTGACGTCCGCAAGTTGACCGGCGTTGAGTTTCCGCGCCGTGAAAATTTTGTTGCCCGAAAGCGCGTCGACGAGATTTTGAGCTTCGTCTTCGCCCGCGTCGAAATTGACGGTCGTGTAAATGTCCGTGCCCGAATAAATCAGCAGTTGACGCTTGTCGGTGATCAAGTTCGTTCGCATGCTGACGGTAAAGTTTCGTTCGCCGACGTGCAAAGCGGACAGTTCGACGGCGTCGACAGCTTGGGTAACCGTCGAATGCGAGTTCCAATTAAGATTAAATTTGCCGCCCGTGACCGCAGAAATGCCCTGTGCGGAAACGGTAATTTTACCTTCGCCGAGCGTGATAAACGGCTCAATATCGACGTCGCCGCTTCGGACTGTGAAGTTGTCGTAATCGAAATTGTCGGGCACGTCAAATTGTTGCGCGTCTTCGCCTTCGACGTTGCAAATGAGTTCGTGCGGTGTGACAATGTCAACTTCGACGGGCACGGTCTGCAACGTCACTTTCGCGGCAAGTCCGTCATCGGAGCCGACACGAATCGCCAAAACGGTCTTCGCGCCGCCGAGTAAACCTTCGCGGATAATGGTTGAGCCGTCGCCGAAAATGTCATCAAGTTCGTTGAGTTGCGTTTGGTCGACGCTGACGACTTTGTTGAGTTCGCCCCAATTCGATTGGAAAAGTGCCGCCAGAACGCCGTTTGTCGCGCCCGCCGCAGTCGCACCGATTTTTTCGCGACGGTAATAGACGCCCGGTCGCACCTTGGTTTCGCCGATTAAAAATGTCCCCGCCATCAGGATTTCACCTCGCGTTTCGCAAATTGAGCGACGATTTCTTTCGCTTCGTCAAGCGTGAAAGTTTGTCGCCCGTCAAGTTTCAATGCCGCTTCAACGAGCACCGGGCTTGCGTCGAAAATTTTTCGTGCGGCTTTAACAAGTTCGTCAAGTTTGTACATTTGTCAACCTCCGATTGAAATTTTTGTGAGCGGATGCGTGTACGGTATGAATTTTTGCGCGGCGAATTCAAACGTCAGCTGCAGTTGACCTTGGATTTCGGTCGCCTCGAAGTTCAGCTCCGACGCCGTCAAACGCATTGGCGACGAATCTTCAAGCAGGAACGTCGACCGCCGCAGAATCGCCAAATTCAACGCCGAAAGCCACTCACGACGCGCCGAAATTGAGTCTGCGAAAATGTGCGCGTTGACCGTTATCGTCAAAAAAACCGCCGCCGCCGTTTGTGAACTCAGCCGAATTCGTTGCGCGTCGAAGTAAATTGCGGGTCGCGTTCGTGACGGTTTGAACGTTTCGCCGAAGTCCGAAAGTCCGATTGTGACGGCGTTTGTGTCCCACGTCGACGCCCAAAGATTGAGTTTTTGAATCGGATCGGGGTCGCAGGTTTGCGCCGACGGGAATTCGTAAATCTCGAACGTGACGGTTGCGCCAATTATCAACGGCGTTCGTTCGCTTGACGGCTCTTGAAAAACGTCCGTGCGCTGCCATTTGAGCAAGAAAATTTCGCCGTCGACGGGCGCGAAAAAAACGCCTTCGAGTGATTCGCGCAACGGGCGTTCGATGATTTCGGGCGTCGTCGAATCCTGCGAACAGATGATGTCGACGGTCAAAAGTCCCGACACGCCGCGAATCGCGTCCGAAAATTTGTCGACCGTGAAGACGACCTGCGGATAATTTTCGCCGTGAAAATCAACGTCGGCGGGCGACTTCTGATAAAAAATCGCGGGTTCGCCGTCAAATTTCGCCAAGAAAGTCGCCGCGTCCGATGTCCTCAATCGCCGTAAAATTGCCGCAATCACGCCACGACCTGAACGGAATTCGCCACGAATTTGAACTTGCCGCCGAGTTCATTGACCGCGAGTTTCACAAGTCGCCGTTCGGAATTCAGCGCGACAATCGTCCGTTCCGCCAAAAACCAGTGGTTGACGCCGTGCACAATTTGCGTGCCGAGATACAAAATCGGCTTGAAACTTGCGCCGACGAGCCGTTCAACTTCGCTCCACGCGGAAGCGGCTTTTTGCGGCATTTCGGTCAAAGCTGTGAAATTTTCGAGTTCGATTTGTCCCAACATGATGTTGCCTCCTCAACAAAAAAGCGCGAGTCCGTCGTAAATTTTGAACGACGTGATTGTCCCGCGCCAGAATGAATCTGCGTGCAAAATTCCCGCGCCGAGACGCGTTTGGTCGAAAGTTCGCCGCACGCCAAAGCCGCAACCTTCGATTGTGTAAATTTTTTCGCCGTCGACGAACAGCCGAAGAATTTTTTCGACTTGCCGCCAAACTAAGCTGAATCGGAATTCGCGTTCAAGAATCGCCGGCTTTGAAAAGTTGTCGAATTCGCCGCCGCAGTTGACGAGCAAGTCGAGATTTTTGCCCGCGCCCGACGAGTACAGGCTCAAATTAAGCGCGCCCGACGTGTACAGCTCAAAAATTTTTCGGCGAACGAACATGTCCGTAGCCGACTCAAATGCCGTGCCGTCAATCGTGAAATCCTGTCCGCCGAGTTCGATCGCGCCGCGTTCAAGGTAAGATTCGCCGTCGAAAAGCTCCGCGCCGTGCAAAGTCCAGCCGTCGTCCGACATGTCGACCGCCACGAAATTTGCGGTTTCGCCCGTGAACGTCGTCAGCTGAAACGGTTGCGTGAATTCGTAATCGCCAATCCGAACTTTCAAAATCGGTGCGCCGTCCACAACGTCAACGAAAAAATATCCGTCAACCGTCGACAAAAATTTTTCGGGCGGCTTAAGGCGATTGAACTTTTCGAGCGCGGCAAGAACGGCTTCGCGAATCACGGTTCAACCGCGGGTTCGACCGCAGAATTACCGCCCGTCGCGAAAAGTTGCGCGATGTCGGCTTCGGTGATTTGTTCGCTGCTGCTGTCTTGCATGATGAATTTTTGTTCGTTCGCCGCGTCTTGATAGGTTTTGAAAATCGTCAGCGCGTCGAGAACGTCGGCTTTACTAAGTCCTGCCATGATAAATACCTCCAAAAAGATTCGCAATGTCCGGCTCGGTGATGTGCTCGGTCGTTTCAGACTGATTCGGTTCGACGCGGTAAAAAGTTTCCATGTCGTTCGTGTAAATTAGCCGCCACAAGCCCGCGTCAACCTCCGAAGCCGTGATTCTGAAATAACTCGTCGACGCGTTCACGCCCGTTTGAAACAGGACGCGCAAGGTCGTTTTGTCCGCGAAAGTGACCAAACCGTTGCGAAAATCGTCCCAACTCCAATATTTGGCGCGCAAAAAACCGCGTCGTTTGATAATTTCGGGCAAGAATTCAACGCGTTCGCCCGTCGTCAAAAGTTCGTTCATGTCGCCACCTCAAATGCCCGCGAACAACGATTCGATTTCGGGACGCGCCTTCGATCTGATTTTTTCGCGGAACGGTCGGGCTGCCATTTTTCGCGTGCCGAATTCAAGAAATTTCGCATACGGCACGTCACTCGTGATTTGCATGCGGATGTCGACGCCTTGTCCGAGACCGTTTACGCCCGCAAAAGATTGTTCGCGCCAATTACGCCGCAGATTTCCCGTGTCGGGAGCGGGCGGTTGACCCGGTGCAGAAGCGACATGTCCGTTGCGATAGCGACGACCCGAACCGTCTTGACCCAAAACAGTCATCGCCGCGTTTCGCAAAATGTTCGTCCCGCGACGCGCCCGACTCAAAACTTGGCGGTTAATCAGCTTGACTTGCGCGGCGACTTCGGCGGAAATCCAATCGACAATCATTTGACATCACTCCGTTGCGTCACGAAATAAATTCGCCACTGACCGAAATTCAGCACGTCGTCAATCGCCTCGACGATAAAAATTTTGTCGCCGCAGATGAGTTTGTCGCCGATTTGCGCTTTAATTGTGCCTAAACGTTGAACAATTTTGTGCGTGACTTCGTGTTTCAAGCCGCGCCATTTTTCGACTTCGTTCGGGTTGACGCTCGACACCACGCCGAAAAGTTGTTCGCCCGTCGATTGAAATTCTTTGACGATTCGCCCGTTCGCGTCGACGCGTGAAATTTGTTCTTCGACGATGAATTTTGCGAAAAGTTGTCGCGGTCTCAGATACATCGGTGCCTCCAATCGTGCTGACCAATCCAAAAACACGGCGGACGTCCGCTGCCACCGACTTTCAAGGCACCGCTTGCGGCAATTTCTTCGGCGTCGACTTCGGCTTTAAGACGCGCATATTCGGCTTTCCAATCGTCAACGCGCTGATGAAGTTTCCAATCGGCTTCGGCAACTTTCGTGTCAACCTCGTACGAAAACCGCCGAAGTAACGTTTCGATGAGCCGCAATTTCGCACGCTTCCAAGACGCGGAACTTTCAAGTGCAACCGAAATTTCTTCGTCCGACAGATACGCGGATTTTTCGGGCTCCTCGACAAAAACGTCGCCCAACTCAAAACGCATTCGATCAAGCCCGCGTTCGCCGATTTTCGACGGGTCGTAGCTGTACGTCATGCCACGCAGTCCGCGAGATAAACCGCAAGCGCGTCCGAAGTTTTGCGCATGTCGTACGCAATTATGCCTTCGACAAAATCGGTGTGACTGCCGTCCTGCCGCTCGAAAGTGTCAACCGCAATGTAATCGCTGCCGTTCAACATCCACGTGAACATATAGCCCGCGCTCGGCTCGTCAATCTGCGGCGTGTCGGGCGTGTAAATCAGCAACGCGCCTTTGGAATCGCACACGAATTGCATGTTTTCGGCTTCACCTATGCCCGCCGCGTTATACGTCGCGTCCAAAACAACGACCGCTTCGACGCCGAAAATCTGAGCAAGAACGCTTTCGTTGACGACTGCGGGATTTTGAGTTGTGCCGGAATATTTGATTCGCTCCTTGACGAACGGATTGTTTTTGAGCGCGGCGAACGTTTCAACGCCCAACGCCAATTTGTTCGGACGGCGGCGACCGTTGCGGCGAATGTCAATCATGCGTGCGTCGATGAAAGCCACGGGGTCAGCCGTCGCGTCGTCAAAGCGTTTGAATTTTTTCTGAGCGTCGTTAGCCGTCGCGGCACCCGTCCACTGATTCGCCCAAACGCCTTTGTTGAAGAAATTTCGTGCGAATTCGATTTCTTGGTGCAACGCCATTTGTTCGGTGATGGTTTTGATTCTGCCGCGAATCGGGTCAGCCGAACCTGCCGCGCCCGAACGTTGATATGCCAGCGTGATAATTTTGTCCAAACCGATGATAATTTGGTCAACGTGACAGCTGTACGAATCGTCGCTCAAACCCATTACTGCGGGCTGAACTGCGCCGAAATCGGGCTTGCGTTTGACGTTGTCGCGTGCCAAATCCGCCTTGCTGAACGTGTAATAAAAGCCGCTCGGAAGTTGCACGGGGCACATCGGGAACA
>JAFVBP010000091.1 GCA_017479925.1 Selenomonadaceae bacterium
CACGTTCAATACAACGTTGTCGAGAAAAAAATTCTTGCGCTTGATAAAAAATTCGACGCGCCCGAAATTGACATTCCTGCGGAGTGACGGTGTATCCGTCTCGTTGCCGAAACTTCGTCGCTTCGATTGAATTTGTTTGTTGAACGTTACTTTCTTTGGCAGCAAAGAAAGTAACCAAAGAAACTGCGCTTGCTGTGATACATCCTGTATCACGCGCAAGCGGAGCGGCCATCATCCATGACGGCCGGAATTACTGTTGCGGCGTGACGGACTGCAGTGATTTTATCGCGACTTCAAGCATCGAATCATCGGGTTCGCGGGTCGTCAAATACTGCAACCACAGCCCCGGCAACGTCGCCAAACGCACGATTGAATTCGTCGATCGCGCAGAAAATCGAATCAGTTCGTACGAAATTCCCGCGACAAGCGGCAACAAAATTATCCGCGACAAAATTCTAAGCCACAATTCCGGCCAACCGAGAAACGCGAACACGAAAATACTTACCAGCATGACAATCAGCAGAAAAGCCGTTCCGCACCTGGGATGCAGGCGCGGAAATTTTTTTGCGTTCGCGACGGTCAAAGGTTCGCCCGCCTCGTAGCAGAAAATTGTTTTGTGTTCCGCGCCGTGATATTGAAACGTCCGCCGAATATCTTTCATCTGCGAAATTGCGAACAGGTACGCCAGAAAAATTATCAGCCGCAGGACGCCTTCCGCCAAATTCAAAATCAACGGGTCGTCGGTGAACTCGTGGAAAATTTTTGCCGCGCCCGTCGGTATCGCCAAAAACAATCCGCACGCCAACGCAATCGCCAAAATCACGGTGCCGATTATTTCGCGGTCGGACAGTTGCTCGTCCTCTTCGCCGGCTGCCTGCGCCGAAAACGAAAGCGACTTCATGCCCAAAATCAGCGACTCGAACAGGGCGACCGCGCCGCGCAGTATCGGCAACTTCAAAATCGGGTAACGGTCGGCGATTGACGTGACGTCTTTGACTTGCACGTTGATATTTCCGTCGGGCGTGCGAACGGCGGTTGCCACTTTGCCGAAGCCGCGCATCATCACGCCTTCGATGACAGCTTGTCCGCCGACTAAGGGTTTGTCCATAAAAATCGCCTCCGAAAAGTTTAGTGTTACTTTCTTTCGGCGCGAAAGAAAGTAACCAAAGAAAGCAGTTCGCTGCGATACATCGTGTATCGCGGCGCGAACGGCGGCCGACATCCATGTCGGCCTGTTTACCGTTGCACGTCAAACGATTGCCTTTTCAGTTCGACAACGGAATCAATTGCCCGTCGCGATATTCACGACCTTTGTAAATTCGTTTGCGCGTCGCGTTGAAATCGGCGGAGAACAAACTTTTGCGCGAATCGAATTCTGGCGTTTGAATTGCCGTCAAATCCAAAAGCGCGTGAATCAAGTCGTCGGTCATGAACGGGCGATTTTTCGCCGCCGAAATTTTCGCCACCAAATCGGGACGTTTCGCCTTGCACTCGTTCGACAACCAAACCAGCACGGGAATTTCAAATTGCCACTTGTCGGGATTCGGACCGTGACCGAGATGCTTGCCGTCAGCGAAAACATTTTCGCCGTGGTCGGCAACGTAAACAATCAGCGCGTCCTTGTCGACGAAACGCTCAATAATCTGCTCGACGATAAAATCGTTGTACAAAACGGCATTGTCGTAAGCGGCTTGATATTCGCGTTGCAACGGATCTTGCGCTGGCTCGTCTTCGGGACGGAAGATGTCAAACTCGTCGGGATAACGCGCCCGATAATTCAGATGCGTGCCCAAAAGATGCAGTACGTAAAAATTTTTCGCGGAAGAATTTTTCGACAGGCTTGCGTCCAACAGCGGCAAAATTTTTTCGTCAAGCTCGTAAACCGTCGTTTCGGTGTCGTGAAGCGTGGTGAATTTCTTCTCGTCGCAACGGTCGGCGTAAGCGCGCGGCACGTTGCCGTAAATGCCCGTGACTTCCTGATTGGACAGCCAAGCCGTGTGGTAGCCCGCCGCTTTCAAGATGTCGAAAAGATTCGTGTAAGTGTACCAAGGTCGTCCGTCGTCGCGAATTTCGTTGCGGAAGAACGTGAACATTCTTTGGCACGACGGCATTGTCTCGGTCGCGCCGCTCACGCAGTCGGTGAAAACAATCAAATCGCCCGCGTCAAGCCGCCGTTGCAAGTTGGGCGTGGTCGGTTTTTCGTAACCGTAAATGCCCATGTGATTGCGGTTTGTCGCCTCACCGAGTATGAAAATCACGAACGGCAGATCGCTTTCGTTGCGCGTAATTTCGATTTTCGCCGCGTCGAGATTATCGTAAACTTCGCGGTACTCTCGGATTTCGTTGACGGCACGCGGGATTAAAACTGCCATTCGCGTAACGGAGAGCGCACCTTTCGGGACGGGCATTCCGCTCAACACAAGCGGCGTCACGAACAAAATCATCAGCCCGATAACCATGACGCAACGCACGAATCGGACATTTCGGGCAAGCAGGAAGTCGACAAAAATTTTCGCGCCTTTGAAGCACAGCCCGACAATCATCACGAGCGGCACGACGTAAAGAATTTTCGCGACGTTCACGGTGAAATTGTCGCGCAGATATTCGGCGGCCTCCTGCGGGTTCGTGTCAAGCAAAACTTGAAACATGCCCTTATCGAACAAACTTTTGTACAGCGTCAAAGTCGCCGCGTCGAGCACAAAAAATATCGCCGTCAACAACACGAACAATTTCGCGAAAATCGGCGGCAGACGGCGCAGGATTAACGTCGTGACGAAAATTTCCGCGCTCAATTCCGCGACAAGCAACGCGAATATGACGGCGTCGGTCGGCACGAGCGGGCGATATTCAATCGTCATGTACACGTGCACGAACAGCGGCAGGTTGAGCGCGAACAGCCCGCACGCAAGATTTTTGTTTTCGGCAAGCAGTCGGGCAAGTCCGTCGGCAAAGTCGGCATAAATTTTGTCAAAACTCTTGACAGGCGTCATTTTCGGCAAAAGTAAACAAACGCGGGCGGGAAGTTGAGCAACACGAAATCGATTTTCACGGCGGAAAAATATTCGCGCAACAAACTTTTCATCTGCAACGAATATTGGAACATGACAAACGTTCCGTCGGGCTTGAGCGCACGGCAAACGTTTTCGATTATTTGTCGGCGTAAGCTTTCGTCCATGTTCGCGAACGGCAAACTTGAAATCACGCAGTCAAGCGGCGCGAAATTTTCACGTCGCACGGCGGCGCAAAGATTTTCGGCGAAGGATTCAAACGACGCCTGCGGATATTTTTCTTCGAGCAGTTGACGCATGGCGAAATCTTGTTCGACCGCCAACAGTTTGCAGTCGGGCGATTTTCGTTCGATGATTTGGGCGGTGAAAGTGCCCGTGCCCGCGCCCAATTCCGCGACGTGTGAAAAATTTTTCCACGGCAGATCGTCAAGCATTTTTCGCACGAGGAAGCGTGAACTTGGCGTAAGACTGCCGATTTTTTTCGGTTCGTCGATAAAACGTCTCAAAAATAAAATTCTGTCCATGTGTCGCCTCGGTAAATTAAAACAAGCAGGGCGATTTGTTCACCCTGCTCGAAAGATTTTGAAGTCAACCTTTTTTGTAACGCTTGTTGAACTTTTCGATACGGCCGCCGGCTTTAACGTCGCGTTGACGACCCGTGAAGAACGGGTGACATTTTGAGCAAACGTCGACGCGCAATTCTTTTTTCGTGGAGCCGGTTTTAAAAGTATTGCCGCAACCGCAAGTAACGGTAGCCTCGAAGTACTGCGGATGAATTTTCTCTTTCAAGCTGAACACCTCACTTTCGGATTCGCGCCCCAAATGACGACGCGGTTTGTTTCTGATGTTGTCACGGGATTTTCGGGCAAGATTGTCGCCTCAAACGGCAAGATTGACACGAATTCTTCAAGCGTCAAGCCGTCGTAAAGACCGGCATCGGCAAAAAATTCGCCGTCCCAAGTGACGTAGCCCGCCCGTGCTTTCGACAAAATTTTTTCGAGATAAACTTCCTGCGCGGATTTCGACAGCTCCGAAAAGGCGTAGTCGCTGATAACCAAGTCACAGGGCGCGTCGTTGTACAGGTGCGTGCCGTCGAGATAGCGAACGTCGCCCGCCGTGTCAAGTGCCGTCAAAAACTTTTCGGCAAGCGCGAGAGCTTCGGGCAAGTCAACCAGATTGTATAGCTCAATCGGCAGGAAATTCATCAGAATTCGACATTGCCCGCCGTAACCGCCGCCGATTTCCGTCACGGTTCGGATTTTCGTCGCGTCGAACAAAGTCAACACGTCGACCAAAACTTTCACGTAACGCAAGGTTGTCGGTGAAGCGATAACCATTGAGTCGCCGAAATCGAAACGCGACAAATACGGGTTGCCGACCGAATCATTTTCCAAAAAGAACAGCCAATCGTCCTCGGTGAAGTTCGCGGCGTTCAAAATGTACTTGAAACACTCGGAGCCGAATTCGGGCGACATGTACTCGACAACGCGATTGTAGACGGGATGCCGCTTGAAGTTGCGGAAAATGTCTTCGTGCCTCGACGCCGCGTAACAGAATTCGGGATACCAGTCGTCGTCAAAAACGCTTGTGCCCGTCGTGACAGATCACCGCCGTTCGTCTAGGGGCTGTTGGTAAAATCTGACAGGTGACGGTTATTTTTCCGCCTGACTTCGTTGTTGCGCGCTCAGCGTATTTCTATACGCTATCGCGCTTACGCCTCGTCAGTCGAAAAAATTCCTCGTCACATCGTAATTTTGAGTTTACCAACACGCCCTAACTTAAAAGTTGACGCGAAAACCGCGCAGGGTGTATTATACGCGCTGTGATTTTTAAATGCAAGATTTTTATCGGCACGCAACAAAGGAGAATTCTTCTTATGACGATTGAAAGTTTCCACTGCAGTATGTGCGGACGGCGAATCAAAGTCCAAAATCGTGTTGACATGCCTGTACTTGACCCGAACACGGGCTTTGCCATCTGCAAAAACTGCATCAAAAATATTTATCACTGGATCGAAGACGAAGAGTCCAAACGCGGACGATCCGTCAAACGCGGTTTCAACGCAACGCTCGGCAGCCTGCTTGAGAAAAACAAGCCGCACGTCATCAAAGCTTACCTCGACCAATTCATCATCATGCAGGAACGCGCAAAAAAAATTCTGTCCGTGGCGGCGTATAATCATTACAAGCGCATGAAGTACGAGTTGGACAACCGCGGCAGCGACGACGAAATCGAAAAGTCCAACGTCATCATTTTGGGACCGACGGGTTGCGGCAAAACTGCAATGCTCAGCCACCTGTCGAAGTTGCTGGATATTCCCTTCGCAGTGACGGACGCGTCAAGTTTGACGGAAGCCGGTTTCGTCGGCGCGGACGTTGAAGTTGCCGTGCGAAATCTTTATTACGCGGCTGGCAAAGACATCGAAAAAACCGAGCACGGAATCATTTACCTCGACGAGTTCGACAAAATTGCGCGCAAGTCCGGCGAAAACAATTCGATAACCGCCGACCCCGGTCATGAAGGCGTTCAACAAGGCTTGCTCAAGATGCTTGAAGGCAGTTTCGTCGAATTCACCGAACGCGGGCAACGCAAACACCCCGAAGCTCCGACGATTAAAGTCAACACGAAAAATATCCTGTTTATCGTCGGCGGCGCGTTCGTCGGCATTGAAAAAATCGTCGAGAAACGCGTCAAAAAAGGCGACACTGCCATCGGTTTCGGCTCCGAAGTCCCGTCGAAGGAAGACACCGACAAAAAGTTCAACGAGCTGATTCACCAGGTGCGCCCTGAAGATCTCATGAAGTACGGCATCATCCCCGAAATTATCGGTCGCCTGCCCGTCATTTGCACGTTGGAAACTTTGGACGAAGACGCCCTGTTGAGAATTTTGACCGAGCCGAAAAATGCGCCCGTCAAGCAGTACGAAAAACTTTTGGCTATGGACAACGTCAAACTTGAATTCGAGGAAGCCGCCCTTCGTCAAGTCGCGAAAATGGCAATCGAACGCAAAACCGGTGCACGGTCGCTCAAAGGCATCATCGAAGACGTCATGCTTGAAGTCATGTTCGACATTCCGAAGACGAACGAACCGCGCCGCGTCGTGATAACCGAAGCGTGCATCAAGGGCGACGAAAAGCCGCAAATTTTTCCGCTTGACGAAGAAATCAATCTGTCGAAGGAGTCCGCATAATGTCGGACGAGTTACAGGCGATTGACTTCGCGATTGTCGGCGGGTCGGGCACGCTGTCGAGTGACTTCCCGAAAAATTTCGCGGACGTCGAGATTTTGGCGGACGATTTATTTTTCGACACGCCTTACGGTCAAAGTCCCGCGTTCAGATTGTGCAGCGTCGGCGGGAAAAATTTTCTCACCTGCAAAATGCACGGCTGGCGAAGCGGCGTCACTCGTGCCGATTCGTCGCGACAAGTTTTCTGGACGTTCCGCGAATTGGGCGTTACGAAAATTTTTTCCGAAGGCGGCGTCGGCTCCGTCAACCGACTTTTGAATCCGCGTGACTTGCTTGTACCCGATGATTATCTTGACATGTCGACGCGCAAGGACGTTCAGCTTGACGGGCGGTATCTGCTGATTATGCGTGATGCTTTGTGCCCGAACCTGCGCGAAAGTTTGTTGACTTCGGCGAAAAAATTTTTCGACGGGCGGATTTTCGATCGCGGCATTTACGCGGTGACGGACGGTCGACACTTTGAAAGCCCCGCCGAAATCGCAATGCTTAAAGGTCACGCGGACATTGTCGGTCAAAGTCTTGCGCCCGAAGTTTATCTTGCGCGGGAAATCGGCGCGTGCTATGCGAATTTGTCGTTCGTCGTCAATTACGGCGAAGGTCTCAAGCTTTGGTCGCACGAAGTCATGAAAGATATTTTCTTCGATGACGCGCAGTTGATTGGCAACATTTTACTCGACGCGTTGAAAAGTCTTGACGGTGCGCAAACTTGTCAATGTCGCGAACTTCGCAAGGAAACGTTGCTCAAAGAAATTTATGACGCTGATTGACTGCACGATAAAAAATCTTCCACAACCTGCGCGGGCTGTGGAAATTTTTTTTTGTCCGTTGTACAATGCCGTAAAAATTTTTGGAGGCAACTCGACGTTGCGTCCAATTTTGGAGCTAACAACATGCATGACATTGATTTGACTGCCAAGGTCAACAAAATTATTCGTTTCGCGTTGCCATCGCTGATTCTTGTCGCGGCGATTATCGGTTACGCGGAGTTTCGTTACTGGCACAGGAGCGAAGTCGTTCGTCTCGACAACGCCAAAGTCGCCGGCACAATGGTTTCCGTGCGCGTCTTGACGACGGGCAAAGTCAAAGAAATTTTGTTCGACGACGGCGCACAAGTTCAGGCGGGCGACGTGATTGCACGGCTTGAAGTCGACATCACCGACGAAGAAATTCAGCAACTTGAAAACACCGTTCAGCTCGCCAAAGACCAGTACGCACGCCTGCAGGAAGGTCAGTGGGTCAAAGTCGCCGTGCAACGCGAACGCGTCACTTACCGCGAAGTTCAAACGCCCGGCGGCGGTGGCGGCAATTCGGGCAACTTGGCGAAACTTGAGGAGCG
>JAFVBP010000092.1 GCA_017479925.1 Selenomonadaceae bacterium
AAGTGTTCGTCCGTCGCAGCCGCTTTAAAAGCGGCGGAACAATTGGTGCAATCCGTGACGTTTTCGCAAGCCGAAGTTATTTCGTCAAGGCGATAAACGTTTCTTCAAGTGTTCGTCCGTCGCAGCCGCTTTAAAAGCGGCGGAACAATTGGTGCAATCCGTGACGTTTTCGCAAGCCGAAGTTATTTCGTCAAGGCGATAAACGTTTCTTCAAGTGTTCGTCCGACGCAGAGATTTTCAACCGTGTCAAGCGCGACGAGTTTACCGCAATTCAAAATTGCAACGCGGTCGCACAGAAATTCCGCTTCCTCGATGTAATGCGTCGTCAACACGATTGTGATTCCGCGTGACTTCAAACTTCGGACGAGTTCCCAAATTTTTCGGCGAACTTGCGGGTCAAGCGCAACCGTCGGCTCGTCGAGGAACAAAATTTTCGGTCGGTGAATCAGCGCACGCACAATCAGCAACCGTCGCTTCATGCCGCCCGACAGTTCCCGCACGAAAGATTTTCGGACGTGTGCAAGCTCGACGAAGTTCAACAAGTCGTCAATGCGTTCGCGCCGTTCGATTTTCGGCAGATGGTGTAGCCGTGCGTGCAACTCCAAATTTTCCTCGACGGTCAAATCTTGATCGAAGTTCAAATGTTGCGGCACAAGTCCCAACGCGCTTTTAACGGCGATTTCGTTGCCGCGAACCGGTTGCCCGTCGAAAAAAATTTCGCCCGCCGTCGGTTTAAGTTGCAGCGTCAACATTTTAATCGTCGTGGTTTTGCCCGCGCCGTTTTTGCCGAGTAAGCCGAAAACTTCGCCGCGACGGATTTTCAAGCTGAGTTTGTCGACCGCCCGCGTCGTGCCGAAAACTTTTTCGACGTTGCGAATTTCAATCATGTACTCACCTTCAAAGAAATTTTTTTGTGACGTTGAAACGCAAATGTCGACGGTGTACAATATAAATCGCAGTTATCGAACAATTTTTATCCCGCCCGAAAGGAAGTGATTCACTTGGAGCTTAGGCAACTTGAATATTTTCAGCTGGCAAGCCGACTCAAAAACATTACCCGCGCCGCGCAAAGACTTCGAGTTTCACAGCCGAACATCACCGTCGCGATAAAAAAGCTTGAAGCTGAACTCGGCGTGCAACTTTTCGACCGCAGTCAAAAGCAACTGAGTTTGACGCCCGAAGGCAGAGTTTTCCTCAAACGAATCGAAATCGCCCTGCGCAACATTGAAGACGCCGTGCTTGAAGTCAACGACTACAAACAGTTGCAGAAAGGCACAATCAAAATCGGAATTCCGCCGATGATGGGCGCGTACCTGTTCCCGAAAGTTTTTTCCGGCTTCAGACGCGCTCACCCGCATTTGGACGTTCTGCTTTACGAGGAAGGTTCAATTTCGATACGCGAAAAACTCGAAAGCGACGAACTCGACTTCGGAATCATAATCGTGCCCGACAGCGCGCCGAA
This sequence comes from Selenomonadaceae bacterium, assembly GCA_017479925.1. Taxonomy (GTDB): domain Bacteria; phylum Bacillota; class Negativicutes; order Selenomonadales; family Selenomonadaceae; genus Quinella. The sequence goes on from JAFVBP010000092.1 coordinate 1,463, forward strand.
TCTCAACGTGCTCAAGATGAGCCGAAATCAACTGATGGTTTGCGTCGCTCAAACAAGCCCGCTTGCGCTCAAGAAACAAATCGCCGCCAGAGAAATTGCCGCGTCGGATTTAATCATGTTCAAGGAAGGCGCCTACCTGCGCGAAGTCGTTCAAAATAAACTTGTCGCAATGAAAATTTCGCCGCGCACCGTGCTCGAATCAAGCCAAATCGTCACGATTAAAGGTCTCGTCGCGCACGACGTAGGCATTGCGTTTCTGCTCGACTTCATTTGCAAAGATTCGGCGGACATCAAACCGATACCGTTTTGCGACCCGATTTTCGTCGACATCGGGCTTGCGTGGAAACGTGAGCGTTACGTCTCGAAGGCGGCGCAGGCGTTTATAGATTTTTGCAAAAATCCGCTGTGACAAAAACTTTTTGACCGAAACAAGTGCCCGACTCCGCGTGGAATCGGGCATTTGTTTTTGTGTCGGCGAATTACTTCGCGGCTTTGAGTTTTTCGGTAATGGCGTTGACGGCGTCGGCGTAAGCCTCGAAATTCTGCTTGAACATGTCGGCTTCGGTCTGATATTTCGCTTTGACATCGGCGGACATGTCTTTGACAAGCGCGTCGGAATGAACAATCGCCTCGGCGAAGAACGACCGCCCGAACTTAATCAAAGCTTGCTGAACTTCGGGATATTTCTGCGCCGCCTCGAAACGTTCAAGCGCGTCTTTGTCTTCGGGCTTGACGTCTTGCTTCATCATTTCGCCGAAAACTTCGTTCGCGTGCTCCATGACGTATTGATTTTGCGCCGCCTCGTCAAGTTGCAGGTACTGGCGAAGTTGCGGTTCCTTGGACTTGAGCGTTTCGTCGATAACTTCGTTGGCGACCGTGTAGGTGGCGTAAACCATGTACGCGACGAACAGGACGATGACGCCGATAATAATATTTTTGATCATGTTGACAACCTCCAAACTTTTTGAACGTTATACGTTCGGCGAATCGGTTTCGTTACAGAGACTGACAACGCGACGGTTCAGCTCAACGCACGAAGTTTGTAGCCGCCCGCGCCGTCGAGATTTAATTCCGTGTCGTGCAAGTCAAACAGCGTCGAACGGTGACCAACGCTGACGACCGTCAATTTCGGCAAGTCTTCGCGCAGAAGTTTGTACATTTCGACTTCACGCGGCTCGTCGAGTGCACTTGTCGCCTCGTCGAGGAAAATGTAATCGGGCGCGCTCAAAAGTACCCGTGCGAAGGCAAGCCGTTGCTGTTCGCCTAACGAAAGAATTCGGCTCCAATCGTCGGCGGTGTCGAGTTTGTCGACCAATGCAGGCAAGTCAACTCGTCGCAAAATTTCTTTCAACCTGTCGTCGGGCGGCGACACTTTTTCGGCGGACGGGTAAATCAGCGCACGTCGCAAAGTTCCCAGCGGCAGATACGGCTTTTGCGGCAGGAACATCACGCGGGCATTCGACGGCAGGGAAATTTCGCCTGACGCGTATCGCCACAGTCCCGCCAAAGTTCGCAGTAACGTCGACTTGCCGCAACCTGACGCGCCCGTCACCAAAAGCGACTTCGCGTTTTGCAGTTCGAGTGAAAGTTTTTTGAGCAGTTCGCGACCCGTCGGCAAGTTGACGTTGAGCGCGGAAATTTTCAATTCGGGAGCCGTTGCCCGCGTGACTGAACTTTGAACTTTCTGCGCCTCGTTCATGTGCGCGGTGAAGCCGTCAAGTCGGTTGATGACCGCCGCCAAATTCGCCAACGTGTCGTAAGAATCGACGAAGAAACTCAACGCGTCTTGAACTCTGCCGAACGCCGACGAAATTTGCATGAGACCGCCGAGCTGAATTTCTTTCGAGAAATAGCGCGGTGCTGCCATAATCAGCGGCACGATAACCGCCAGTTGCGCGTAGGCGTTGACGTAAAAATTCAGATGCTTGGTCTTTTTCATGAGTTGCCAATAATTCTTGATGACGTTGCTGAACTTCATGTCGAAAACTTCGCGTTCGGCAGGTTCCCCGCGGTAAAATGCAATGCTCTCAGAATTTTCGCGGACGCGCATCATGCTGAAACGGAAGTCCGCCTCGAATTTCTGTTGATCGAAATTCAGCCCGATAAGCTTGCGTCCGACTTTGTGCGCGATAATCGTTCCGATTCCGGAGTAAATCAACGAAAACCAGAACATGTAGCCCGCAATGACGATTTCGACGCCGCCGACTGTGAACGAGAATGATCCGCTCAAATTCCACAGCACCACGCCGAACGCCGCCAACGTCGTCAGCTGCTTCAAAAAGCCGATTAACAGCGCAAGCGACAGGTTGACGAATTGCCCGATGTCTTCGGAAATACGCTGATCGGGGTTGTCCGTTGCGTCCTGCAGGCGGTAATACGTTTGTCCGCCGAGCCACGCGCTCAAATAATTGTTCGTCATCCACGTGCGCCACTTTATCTGCAACATTTGCCGCAGATAAATCGCGTAAACCGCAATGATTATGTAACAGAACGCCAACGCGGTGAACTGCCCGACAAGCGGCCAAAAATTTTCCGCCTCGTAATTTTGCAACGCGTCCCAAAAAATTTGGTACCATTCATTGAGTTGCACGAGCAGATAAACCATCGCGAAATTCATTGCAATGACGACCGCCAAAAGTCCGCGTGCTTTCCACTTGTCTTCGCTTGACCAGTAGCCTTTGAACAGCGTCCAGAAGCCGCGAAATAAATTTCTTTTTTCCAACTGCAAAACCTCCCGTGCGCAAGTATACTTGTCGCCGAAGATTTTTACAAGCCGAAAAAAATAAGCCGCCTTGAATTCGGGCGACACATGATTTATAATTCGATTCGACGGGCAGTTGGTTGCCGACTTCCTCTTTCGAGAGGAGGTGATGTCATGGACAAATTTAATTGGTTGCAGCTTGTTCTCAGTCTCATTCAGACCGTCCTGACATTGCTCATGTACCTGAAGTGATTTAGGTGCAACAGCGAGCCTCGTGACCAAACCTGCGAACAATTTTTAGGGGAGTCGGCGTTCCGAAACCGATTGCCCTTTTTTGTTTGCGACGAAATTATAATCTGCGCGGAAACTTTTTGCAAGCGTCAATCGCCCAAAACCCTGATGGACGGATTTGCCGTCCTGCGCGCTTCGGATTGATGAGCTTGCAACCAACGCAAAATTTCCGTCGCGTCTTCGTCGTCGTAAACTCTGCGACCGCCGCGTTCGCCTTCGATGCCGTACCACCAATCGCCCTCGTCGCGGTTGAATTCCAGCATAACCGACCTAATCAGTTCGCCCGAAGAGTTCGCGCTCTTAACGCGGACTTTGGCATAGAAACCAGATCTGTAGCCGTAGACGACCGACTCGCGCACAATGTAAACGCGAATGCCCGAAGGATACGTGTAGACCCACTCGTCGGCAGCTTCGACTTGTGTGACGCCCGCCAAAATCGTCATGATAAAAATCAGCACGGCAAAAAAATTTTTGAGCATGTCGAATCCTCCCGTTAATTAATCGATAATCGCGCCGCCCAAAACTTCGTCGCCGTCGTAGAAAACAATCGACTGACCCGAAGTAATTGCCCGTTGAGCTTCGTCGAACGTCACGCGCAGAAAATTTTCGTCTTCGGCAACGGTGCAAGTTGCGACGCGTG
>JAFVBP010000093.1 GCA_017479925.1 Selenomonadaceae bacterium
ATCCCAGGTGCGGAACGGCTTTTCTGCTGATTGTCATGCTGGTAAGTATTTTCGTGTTCGCGTTTCTCGGTTGGCCGGAACTGTGGCTTAGAATCTTGTCGCGGATAATTTTATTGCCGCTTGTCGCAGGAATTTCGTACGAACTGATTCGATTTTCGGCGCGGTCGACGAATTCAATCGTGCGTTTGGCGACGTTGCCGGGGCTGTGGTTGCAGTACTTGACGACCCGCGAACCCGACGATTCGATGCTTGAAGTCGCAATAAAATCACTGCAAGCGGTCACTCCGACGGAATGACGATTTCGGGCGCGTCGAATTTTTTGTCAAGCGCAAGAATTTTTTTCTCGATGACGTTGTATTGAACGTGCTGATAATTTTTGCCGTCAATCTTCACGCCGTCGGCAAGCTTGACGTTTTTGTCGACCTTGAGCTTGATTTTGCCGTAGAAATCGACAATTTTGGTGTCCCAGTTGAAGACCGCGCTGTCGGCGTTTACCGTGACGGCTGACTTGCTCTCGAACTTGACTTTGCCCGTGACGGAAGCGGTTTTCGTCGGGAAGTCGATATAAGCGCGTTCGCAAGCCAAAGTTATGTTGTCCTGTTCGAGTTTGACTTTGCCGTTCGCCCAACAACATTTTTTCGACAGGCTGACTTGCGCCTCGTCGGCACTGATTTTGCCTTTGAAGTTGTGGTTGTTCAGCGAGACGCGAACATTTTTCCGCAGAACGTAAAGATCTTTGAAAACGTCGTAGTACTTTTCGCCCGCGGAAATTTCGGGCATCTCGGCAAAAGTCGTTCCCTGCGCGCAGATGAGTACAAGCAACGTCAACGCGAAAATTTTTAAAACTCTCATGTAAACTGTCCTCCGTGAAAAAATTCGGCACGAATTGTAACGTAACGCACAAAGTTTTTCAATCGGCGGCGGAAAATTTTGCGCGAAGTCTTGACAAGCTGTCCCCAGGCGTTAAACTTTTATGGAAAGGATGTGAATTTTCATGAGAAAATTTTTGTTCGCGGCTTTGATTTTGGTCGCGACGCTTGCGCTTGTCGGTTGCGGCTCCGACGACGATGCGGCTTTGCTGTCGAAAAGAAACGTCAACGATGTGCTTGACGATTTCCGTTCGTCCGAAAAAGAACTCGGCTACGAAATTCACGATGTCAAGTACGGTCAAAACAACGGCGAGCATTTCTGTTCGGCGGTTTTCGACAAAAACAATCGCGGCTCCGTCTACTTCACCGTGACCGAAAAGGGCGAACTTATCTCCGCGAAAATTTCCATGACGGATGCGGTCGATTACGACTTGAACAAGCAAGGCGCGTTCCTGCTCACGAGAATTTTGTTCGCCTCCGGTTTCACGCAGGACGAAATTCAACAGCTCCTGAAAGACGAAGACGCTTACGTCAACGAAGAAATTGCCAAGCGACAAAGTTCTGTCGTGCCCGCCGTCGACAAAGAATTTTTCATCACCGGCGCGAAGAAGAACAAAAAAGTTTCCGTCCTCGTTAAAGCCGACGAAAAAGAATTGAGCTACACGGTCACCGTCGCGAAGTAAATTCCGCGCAAACGAAAAGACACCCGTTCACGTCGAGCGAGTGTCTTTTTTGATTGCGGTTGACGCTTACCGATAAGATTTCTTGTAGATGTTGAGCATGTCGTCATTGGTCAGCGGCGCGGGGTCGAATTGCAACAGGAAGCCCATTGCGTCGCGGGTATTTTGAACCATTTTCGGGAATTCGTCAGGCGAAATGCCGTAGTCGCTCATCTTGAGATTGTCGACGCCGCAAGCCGCCTGCATTTCTTTGAGCGCGTCGATAAAATCTTCGGCTTTGGTCGCGTTGACTTTGCCCATTGCGCGAGCCATGTCGATAAATTTTTCGTCGCAGGCGTGTTTTTCGACGAAGTGCCCGAAGTACGCGAGCGAAATCATAATCAAACCCGCGCCGTGCGGCAATTCGGGATGATATGCGCTCAACGCGTGTTCAAGCGAATGTTCCGCCGTGCAGACGCAAACGTCCATCGAAAATCCGCCGAGCGTGTTTGCGAAGGCAACCTGCGTGCGCGCCTCAAGATTTTTCCCGTCGTTGACGGCAATGGGCAAGTATTTGGCAAGCTTGGAAATCGCGGTCAACTCAATCATCGCCGAAGCCTCGTTGCACGCGTTGGAAATGTAACCTTCGGCGTTGTGGAAGAACGCGTCGAAGCCTTGATACGCCGTGAAATGTTTCGGCACAGTCAACATGTAAACGGGATCGACAATCGCAAGCGTCGGGTAGCTGCCGAAAAATGCCGTCTTTTCGTTCGTGTCGAGGTTGGTGATAACCGCGCCCGCGTCAACTTCGGAGCCGGTGCCCGCGCTGGTGGTTATCGCGACGTACGGCAACGCTTTGGCAGTCAACGGTTTCTTGCCGCCCGTGCCGAACATGATGTAATCCCAAACGCGTCCGCCGTCGGTTTGCGGAATGACCGAGGCAATCGCTTTTGCCGCGTCGAGGACGGAGCCGCCGCCGAGTCCGCAGACGAAATCGCAACCGTTGGCACGACCGAATTCGACGCCTTCTTGAACGACGGGTTCAGTCGGATTCGCGCCAATTTTGTTGTAGACGACGAAATCCGCGCCCCAAAGTTTCAGTTCGTCTTGAAGTTTGTCGAGACTGCCGTTGGTTTTCGTCGAGCGGCCGTTCGAGATGACAATCAAAGCTTTCTTACCGAGCGGAGCCTCTTTGTGCAATTCGCCGAGTTTGCCCGCGCCGAACAAAATTTTCGTCGGGATGTTCCAAACGAAAGCCATTGTGAATCACTCTCCTAAAAAATTTTCGTGACGCGCAGATTGTAACACTTTGAGTTGACTTCCGCACAAGAATTTTTTTGCAATGCGACCGGCGGTCAAAAAATTTTCGTCGACAAAAGGGCAACGTGACGTTGCATCCAATTTGGTTTGACGTTGTCGCCAACAAATTGTTCCGCCACTTTTAAAGTGACCGGCGGTCAACTTTCACGCGTCGATTGTCTAAAAGTCACGTCAAACAACGCGGCTTTATCGTCACGGTCAAAAAATTTTTGTCGGGCAAAAGGATTTTCGCCGCCCGTGACAAAATAATTCCCTGCGTATCGAAAGGAGTGTTTTATATGAAAGTTTTATTGATCAACGGTTCCCCGAAGTCCAAAGGCAACACGAGCATTGCGCTTGCCGAGATGATTAAAGTTTTCGAGTCCGAAGGCGTCGAGACCGAATTGATTCACGTCGGGCACAGGGACATTCGCGGTTGCATCGGTTGTTTCAAATGCTTTGAACTCGGTCATTGTGTTTTCAAAGACATTGTCAACGAAACCGCACCCAAATTCATTGAAGCGGACGGTTTGGTTATCGGCGCACCCGTTTACTACAGCAAGCCCAACGCCACGGTACTTGCTTTTCTCGACAGGCTTTTCGCAAGCACAAACAAAATCGACAAGACGATGAAAGTCGGCGCAAGTGTCGTTATCTGTCGTCGCGGCGGAGCAAGTTCTTCCTTCGACATGCTCAACAAATATTTCGGGATGAACGGCATGGTAACGGCGGGCAGTCAATATTGGAATATGGTTTACGGGCGTGAACCCGGCGAGGCGGCTCAAGACGCCGAAGGTTTGCAGACGATGCGAACGCTTGCCCGCAACATGACGTTTCTCATGAAGTCAATCGCGCTCGGAAAAGAACAATTCGGCTATCCCAAACGCGAAGAGTGGACGCCCACGCACTTTATCAGATGAAAACTTTCAGACCCGTTTACGTTCGCGAATTCAAATGTGACGGCAAGGCTTGCGATTCGCGTTGTTGCCGTGATTGGAAAATTTTCGTCGACGAAGACACGCGGCAAAAATATTTGAGCTTGCCCGACGACGAGCATGAAAAATTTTTCCGTCACGTGAACGACGAACAAGCTTTGCGACCGACGGCTTCGGGCGCGTGTCCGTTTTTGAACGACGACAATCTTTGCGAGCTGCAACTTGCCCGCGGCGAAGAATTTTTGCCCGACGTGTGCCAAAGTTTCCCGCGTGTGACGTACAAACTTGACGCCGAAACTTATCTGCAGGCAATGACGCTGACTTGTCCCGTCGCGGCGATTGAAATTTTGTTGCGCAACGAGCCGATAACCTTCGAGTTTGCCGACGAAGTCAAAACGCGGTTGATGTTCGACTTCACGGATAAACTTTCGCGTCCCGTCGAAGAATTTTTTTCCGTGCAACGCGACGCGATTAAAATTTTGCAACGGCGCGACATGTCGATAAATCGTCGACTCAAGCGGCTGTGTAAATTCTTCGGCGAAAAATCCGTGCCCGTCGAATTCGACATTGAGAGCAACGCGGCGGCTTTGGCTGAAATTTTCGGCGAAACCTACGACGCGAATTTGACCGTCGACAGGAAGACGCGGCTTGTCGAAAA
>JAFVBP010000094.1 GCA_017479925.1 Selenomonadaceae bacterium
GCGACGTTGTTTTGAACTTTAACCGAGTCCATATCGCCGTCGGTGCCGACTTCAAAAAAAACGTTGAGCGAATAACTTCCGTCGTCGTTGGAGCTTGAACTCATGTAGTCCATGCCTTGCGTGCCGTTGACTTTGTTCTCGATAATCTGCGCGACGGATTGATTGACGACGCTGGCATTTGCGCCCGTGTAAAAAGCACTGACGTTAATCGTCGGCGGTGAAATGTTCGGGTACTGCGCGACGGGCGTGTTAAGTCCCGCAATCGCCCCGATAATACTTATGATAATCGCGATAACGATCGCGAAAACAGGTCGGTGAATAAAAAACTTAGCCATGAACTGAACACCTCACTTCAGCGAAAAATTTCTGACACAGTCGAAAACTCACTTCGCCGTGTTCTGCTCAACGTCAAAAACTTTATCGCTGGGGTTGAACGAAAAGCCCATGTCTTTCGCGGTGACCTGCGTCACTTCCAAAGGCATACCGTCGCGCAGATTCGTCAAACCTTCGACGACAACCCAATCGTCGGCTTTGAGACCGCCTTTGACGACGTAATACGAGCCGATTTTTTCGCCGAGCTCAATTTTGCGAACGGCGGATTTATTGTCGGATTGCGCGACGATAACCATGGTTTCGCCCAAAAGTTGTTGCATTGCGCGTTCGGGCACGAGCAATGCGCCGGGAATGTTCAAGCCTTTAATTTCGACGCGGGTGTACATGCCCGGCACGAGCAAACCGTTGGGATTTTGGAAAATCGTGCGCACGGTTAAAGTACCCGTTTCACTGCCGAGCGTGCGGTCGAATTCCGCGAAGTGACCCGGATACGGATAAGTCGAGCCGTCCGCCAACGTCAAAGTAATTTTCCAGTCGGGTTCGGCTTCGCCTCTTTCGATTGCCTGTTGTGCGCCGCGTGAAAAGCGAAGATATTCCTGTTCCGAAACGGCGAACTGCACGAACACGGGGTCAACCAAACCGATTGTCGCAAGTGACGTGTTGCCTGCCGTGGAATAAGTTCCGACGGGGACATCGTCAATGCCGAGCCGTCCCGACATGGGCGCGTAAACGACGGTATCAGCCAAATCGTCTTCGGCTTTCTGCAACAGTGCTTCGTTCGCGGCGACTTCGGCTTGTTGCGCTTGAACGGCGGAGCGTTGATTGTCGAGCGTCTGTTGAGAAATTGCCCGCGACTGCCAAAGTTCTTCGTCGCGCTGAAGGTCGACGCGTTCTTTCGCCAAATTCGTCTGTGACTTGGCAAGATTCGCCTTCGCCTGCAAAACGGCGGATTCGTATTGGCGTGAATCGATTTTGAACAGTGCCTGTCCTGCGACGACATTTTGACCGCCTTTAACGTATTTTTCGGTGACGTTGCCCGAAACACGCGATTGAACTTGAACTTCGTCGCGGTCGACGACTTGTCCGCTGTAAGACAAAGTCAAAGGCGCGTCCGTCGACAAAACTTTGACCGCCTTGACGCGAGTCGCCGGTGCCTGCTGTTCTTCGGGATTCGGAGCTTCGTCGCCGCAACCCGTCAGCAAAAATCCCGCCGTGAATGCGACGCTCAATGCGCCCAAAAAATTTTTCAGTGGGAAACTCATACAATCAACCTGCTTTCGTGAAAAATTTGGGTGGGTACTAAAACTCTTGCTTCAACCCGAAATAAACGGCGCGGTCATTGCGTTTGTTGACGGCGTGCCACTCACCGAGAATGTAAGTTGAATCGGTGACTTTGAACTGTGACTTCAACCGAACTTTGCCGTCGTTCAAGTCGTAAGCTTCGGCGGAAAATTTCCAACGGCTGCCCGCGTAAGCGTCGAGACCGATACCGGGTTTGCCCGCGATAATTCCCGCACGTGCGCCGAAATTTGAGTTGAACTTCTTGCCCGCCTGCAGATTGAGCTTCGTGTGGTCGCCGATGTCTTCCGCGCCGAGCACAAGACTTTTGTCGCCGAAAGCCGCATCCAAATTAAAATTCGTGTTCCAATCGTGCGCTTTGCCGCTGTATAGTATATCAACGGAAGGTGTAACGTCAATCGCGGAAACTTTGTCGGCGGCACCCTGCACCTTGCCCAAAAGTTTGTCGGCGCGTTCGGTTATGCTTCGTGCGTTGCCGACGGTCGCTTTCAAATCTTCGGCAACTTTCGGGTCGCCCGCGAACTTGTCGATATTCGAGGTCATGTGTTCGATATTCTTCGACGTGGCGGCAATGTTGTTTAGTGTTTCGCGCAGAGTTTCGGCGGTTTTCGGGTCGCCCGCGAAAGAATTGATGTTTGCGGTCATGCTTTCGACGTTCGCCATTGCGCGATTCAAGCCGACCATTGCCTGATTGATCTGCTGAACTGTGTCGTCGAAGGTGCCCGCGTTTTCGGAAATGGCGTCGTCAAGTTGCTTCATCATGCCGTTGACGTGCGCGGTTGCCTGATTCATGTTGTCGGTCATTTCGACGACGGATTTTTTAAACGTATCGTCGCCGACAATCGCTTGAACGGATTTCAAAAGCATTTCGACTTCGTTCATGACTTTTGACAGCCCGTCAAACATTGCTTCCATGCCGGCTTCGTCCGCGCCGTAAAGATATTCGCCGCCTTCGAGATATTTGCCGTTGTCGACTTTGGGTTGAAAGTTGATAAACTTTTCGCCCATGACGCCGCTCGACGCGATTGTAACTTTCGACTCCTTGGGAATTTTAACGTCGGGGTCAATTTGCAACGTGACGGTGACGCCCGTGCCTTCGTTGGCGATTTTTGTGACTTTGCCGACCAGAACGCCGCTCAAGCGAACGTCCGATTGCGGTTGAAGTCCGACAACCTGTTTAAAGCCCGCGTAAACAATTTTTTCGCCATCTGAACCGAAATGAAAATCGCCAAGTCCTGCCGTCGCGCCGCCCAAAAGCATCAGTCCGCCGATCGTGAACGCTCCGACTTTTGCTTCAACTGACATTTTGTCGCCTCCTTCGAACATCACGCGGTTTCTTCATAAAGTAACACCTCGTCTTGTTTGATTGCTGTCAAAAATTTTTTATCGGAAATGCCTGTCGTCACAACGTCGACGTGACAACCGAATTCGTCTTCCAAGTCGTACACAAAGCCGAAATATTCAATGCCGACAATCTTGCCGCGTTCGATTAAAAAGTCAACGTCGCTTTGGTCGTCCGCTTCGCTGCGTGCGTAGGAGCCGAACAAACTCAGCCGCTTGACGCCGTACTTTTTGGCAATGGGCGTGACCTTGCGTCGTATCTCGTCAATCGTGTAAATCATCGTTGCCACCTCAATCGTGCAAATAAATTTCGCGTCACTTTACGGCTTGTTTTCAAAGCGCGTCGCTTCGGTTATCGGAATGCCCGCTTCGGTCGGAACGTACACGACGGCGTTTTTAGTTTCGCGCAACGCTTCAACCCACAAATAATGAATATACGCGTCGTTGTTTTGCAAGCTGTCGCCGATAATTTTGTTGGCTTTGGCGATACCTTCGGCGCGGATGATTTCGGCATTGGCAAGCGATTTAGCTGATTCCTCTTTGGCGCGGGCTTCCTGAATTGCAATTTGACGATTTTGCTCGGCGCGGGCAAGTTCAGCTTCGCCGGCTTTGTTCTGTTGCCAAACGTAATATTGCGGCATGGCGAACAAAATTGTTCCCGCCGTCACGAAGGCGAAAATCGCGCTGCCGATGCCCGTTTTGACAAAAAATTTCGCGTTATCTTTTTCGCGCTTGTCGGCCTCTTTTGCCGCAAAAAAACAGATTGCCAAAATGACGAAACCCGCCACGACCAAGACTGCAGGCACAATAATCACGGAAATTCCTCCTCAATCGATAATGCGGAAAAATTCTTTGACACGCGGGTCGTCGATTTTTTTGAATTTTTCGGGCGTGTCGACGGCAAGCAGTTCGCCGACGTAAACCATTGCGATTCTGTCGGCAATTCGGCACGCGCTAACCATGTCGTGCGTGACGACAATGCTTGTGACCTTCAAAGCCCGTTGCGTTTCGATAATCAGTTCGTCGATTTTGTTGGTCATAATCGGATCGAGACCGCTTGACGGTTCGTCGTAAAAAATAATTTCCGGCTCGAAGGCGATTGCCCGTGCAAGTGAGACGCGTTTTTTCATGCCGCCCGAAAGTTCGTTGGGCATACGATTTTCGACGCCTTCAAGACCGACCTGTTTGAGTTTCTCGCGAACAATGTCGTCGATTTTGTCGCGGCTGTAATTGGTGTGTTCGACAAGCCCGAAGGCGACGTTTTCGCCGACGGTCATTGAATCGAAAAGTGCGCTGTACTGAAAAACCATGCCCATTTTGAGCCGCACGCGCATCAATTCTTTTTCGGACATGTGGGAAATTTCGTCGTTGCCGATCCAAATTTGCCCGCTTGTCGGCTGAATCAAACCGATCATCAGGCGCAGTAACGTCGACTTGCCGCTGCCCGAACCGCCGATAATCGCAAGCGTTTCGCCGTCCGCAATTTCGAGATTGATGCTTCGGAGCGCGACTTTCAGCCCGAAGATTTTTGTCACGTTGATAAGTTTAATCATGCGGCGTCACCTGTAGATAATGAAAGTCAAAAACGCGTTCAAAATAAAAATCACGATTATTGACGTGACGACGGTTCGCGTTGTCGCAATGCCGACGCCTTCGGCACCGTCCGGACAGTTCAAGCCGTAGTAGCAACCGAGCACCGCGATAACGTTGCCGAAGAAAATCGCTTTAATCATGCCGCCCGTCAAGTCGTAAATCGTCGCGAACATTTTTATCGAGTTGATGAACAGGTACGAGCTGATACCCGAATACTGCGTCGCGACAATCCAGCCGCCTGCAACGCCGATTATGTCGCCGAAGACCGTCAGAAGCGGCACGACAATCATGCAAGCTATCATGCGCGGTACAATCAGATAGTTGACGGGGCTGACCGCCATGACTTTTAGCGCGTCAATTTGTTCGGTGACTTTCATTGTGCTGATTTCCGCCGTTATCGCCGCGCCGACACGTCCCGCACAAACCACGCCGACAAGCACGGGTCCGAGTTCGCGACCGATTGCGATTGCGATAATGCCGCCGACGGTTGATTGTGCGCCGAAACGGATAAATTCATGCGCCGTTTGCAACGTGAAAACCACGCCCGTAAACAGCAAAGTCAACGAGACGATTGTCAGCGAATCAACGCCCAGGTGCGACATTTGAGCGATTATGTGTTTGATTCGCGGCTTGTGAGCGGACTGTTTCATCGTGTCGACGTAGAGCAAAACAATCGTGCCGAATTCTTCAAACCGCCGAATCACGAAGCCGCCGACCGCCTCCAGAAATTTTGTCAGCAATGTGCCGCCTCCTTTCGGGCAAGCATTATACCACAAAATTTATTGCGTTATGGATTGAAGCTGAAAAATTTTTCCGCGGTTTTCGGGCGCGAATTTCACGTTTCGACGGTTGACGACATTTTTTCGGAAAAAAAAATCCCGCCGAATGTCGACGGGATAAATTTGTTGCGGTAACGTCACGTTGCTTTTTGTGACGGGCGACAATTTACTTGCGGCTGTTGAAGTCTTCGTCGAGATCTTCGCGCCAGCTGTCGTCGTCAAGTGACATTTTTTTAGGTGTAGCCCTTGCGAACGAAACCGCTCTGTTCATTGCCATGAAAGCTTTTGCGGTACCGATGTCGTCGGCGTGATAATTGACGGCACGGCGACGGTCGATACCGATTGAGTCGGCGACTTGCGGAGCGTCAATGTTCGCGCCGAGGAAGACGAATTCCCAGCCGAGTTCTTTTTGCTGTTCGATGAGCTGTTTGATGTCGCCGTAGCTGAACTTGCGACTTGCGTTTTCGTAGCCGTCGGTCGTGATGACGAACAGCGTTTTCGACGGGCGATCTTCTTCGCGGGCGTACTTGTGGATGTTGCGAATGTGCTTAATCGCGTTGCCCACGGCGTCGAGGAGCGCAGTCGTCCCGCCGACAACATAATCGTCGTCGGTGAGCGGTTTGACTTGGTCGAGCGGAATCCTGTCGTGCAAAACCTGCGAGCGGTTGTTGAACAGAATCGTCGAGACAAAAGCCGTGCCTTCCTCGGACTGTTGCTTTTTGAGCATGGAGTTGAAGCCGCCGATCGTGTCGCTTTCGAGACCGCTCATGGAGCCGCTCTTGTCGAGGATGAAAACCAGTTCAGTAACGTTTGCCATTGTGATAACCTCCTTTGTGCGAAGATTATAGCGTGGCGAAAATTGCGCATGGTCACTTGCGAAGTTACAAATCGTCTTTCCGCTTGGGCAGGATGTCTTGTCCGCAGTCGTGCAAAACTTCGTTAAGCGTGCTCAGGTTGAAAAATTTACTCTTGGCAAGCTGCTGTTGATTTTCGATGAACGCGGAGATTATCAAGTCGCGTTTTATGGCATTCGACAGCGCGTAACCCGCCGAACTCAAAAGTTTTTTCGTCGCCGAAAGGTCAAGTCGGAGCGCAACGGCAAAAGCAATCGCGGTGTCTTTGCTCGGCTGATAGTTGACGTTGTTCACGATTCGATTGTAAATTTGGCGGAGGACTTCGGCGCGCTTGTAAATCGTCGACGGTTTTTCGCCGCTCTCTTTGACCAGACGCAACAACATTTGCGAAAACGTTTCGCCCGCATTTTTCGCGACAATATCGTCGACGTTAAAGTCACGCGTCAAAAATGACGGTACAGCGAACTTCATCATTGCCCGATGCTCAATCGATTCGCGGCGTGAAGACGTCCGACTTGCGGCGTAAAGGTCGGTCGGTTTTTTGGGCTTGAAATGTTCGGCGACGTACGCGTTGACCAGTGCAAGCAATTCTTTGCGTGTCATGAAAAAACACCTCCCGCGCAGATTTTAACGAATTCGGCAAAAAAATTCAATCGTCGCAAAAACTTCGCCGCGTCGCTTGACTTTGACTTTAGTCAACATATAATTCGTGTACCCGATAAGCAACCACTTTCGGGCGGCAAAACAGATGATTTACACGATTGACGAGATACGCCGCAATGTCACACCGATTGCCAAAAAGTACGGCGTCAAGAAACTGTCGCTGTTCGGCTCCTACGCACGCGGCGAGACCGACGACAAAAGCGACGTCGATTTAATCGGCGACGAAATTTCCGACAGATTACTGCGACAAAATTGCGATTCAATAAATCGTCGACGGCACGTATGAGTTGCTTGACGGTCAACAACGAACGCTGAGCATCTGCCAATACGTTCGCGGTGAGCCGATTCGTCAAGATTATTTAGAGACCGTGCTCAAGTGGATTGCCGACCGCGACGGTTTGAAATACGTCGATTCGCGTGGGGCAAGGCGACTTTCCCGAAATATCGTCGCGAAATGCGCGGCTTGCCTTGGGGCGTGATGTTCAATTTTCACGGGCAAAAGTTTCTCGACGCGCCCGAACAGATGGAAGCCGATCACGTCACGCCGTGTAGCGAAGGCGGGCGAACCGTCGTCGACAACTGTCAAATGTTGTGCAAGCAGTGCAACCGTCGCAAAAGCAATGCGTAATGAACTTGTCCCTTGTCCCGTGCCACTTGTCCCTTAACACGAACGGCTGAACGAGGTGTTTTACGAACATGAACAAGCGAATTGTATCGGGCTTGCTCGGCTACTTAACGTTGTTTTGCGGCGCGGCAATGATACCGCCGTTCGTTTTGGCGGCGATTGAACAGGAATTCGACGGAGCGGCGGCTTTTTTGCTGTCGATTTTTTTATGTCTGGCGGCGACGTTTGAACTTGAACGTTTCGGCGGTCTGCAAGGCAAAGACAACGTCGGCGTGCGCGAAGGCATTGCGATAACCGGTCTCGGCTGGTTGCTGATTTCGGTTTTGGGACTGGTGCCGTACTTCGCGGGCGGTTACCTGAACTTGCTCGACAGCTTAATCGAATCGTTTTCGGGCTTCAGCGGCACGGGCGCGACGGTTATCGACGACGTTGAAATTTTGCCGCGCAGTATCTTGCTGTGGCGTTCGTTGACGAATTGGGTCGGCGGACTCGGAATTGTCGTCATCTTCATGGCGATATTGCCTCAATTCGGGCGCGGCGGCATGTATATCCTCAAAGCCGAAACGACGGGTCCGACGAAAGATCGTCAAATGCCCAGGATTCGCGACAACGCCAAAGGTCTGTTTCTGATTTACGTCGCGCTGACTTCGCTTTGTGCCGTCGCTTATTTTTTATGCGGACTGGACACGTTCACCGCCGTCAATCACGCAATGACGACGATTGGCACGGGCGGCTTCGGTGTCTTCAACGGCACGGTCAACGAATACGGCAACGCGTACCTCGAATGGTGCATGGCATTTTTTATGTTGCTGGCAAGCGGAAGTTTCGCAATGTACCTGGTTGCAATTCGCAAAGGCGCGGGCGTCATTTGGCGCAACACGGAGTTTCGCACGTACCTGACGATAATTTTCGTCGCGTCGCTTGTCATTGCGGTTGACTTGGTTATCCAAATGGAAACGACACCGATGACGGCAATTCGGTCGGCATTTTTTCACGCGACGAGTTTGGGTTCGACGACAGGTTTTGTCGCGCACGACTTCGACGCTTACCCGCCGATAAGCAAAATCTTCATGACACTGTTGATGTTCCTCGGCGGCTGTGCAGGTTCGACGGCGGGCGGCTTGAAAGTTGCGCGAATCATTTTGCTGTTCAAGTTCGTCGCGTTGATTGTTCGGCAGAAGTTGCACCCGAATTTAATCAGTCAAGTGAAATTGAGCGGGCAACCAATTGACGAAGACGTTGTCCACAGCGCGGCGAAATTTTTCTTCGCGGTCGTGGTCATGGATATTTCGTTCGCGGCGGTTATGATGTTCGACGGCATCGACTTCGTCAACGCAATCAGCGTGAGCCTCTCGACAATGGCAAGCGTCGGTCCCGGCTTCGGACTTGCGGGCGCGACGAGCACTTACGCACTGTTGCCCGACTTGAGCAAATTGTTTGCGTGCGTGTTCATGTTTTTGAGCCGCCTGGAAATTTTCACGGTGCTTGCGCTGTGCTCACCGTCGTTTTGGCGCACGTCGAAGAATTGGTGACCGCGACCGTTATGCATTACGCATTGAGCATTACGCATTGAAAAAACCCCTCGACGCGCTTGTCGAAGGGCTTTTCAGCTGACGCTTGTTAATCAACGTCAATCGTCGCTGACCTGGTGAAGTCTCTTAAAATTCGCTTTCAAATGATCGTAAGCTTGACCGCGGGAAATTTCCTTGCCGTTGAGGAAATACTTGTTACTGCCAAGAGGAGCCGTGACGCAAGTAATTCCGGCTTTTGCCCAGCCTGCATCTACTTCCGCGCTTTTGGACTTCCAGTAAAACATGACGGGTATCGTGCCGTAATGTCTGTCCATCATGCCGTAATCGTAAAGAATTTTGCTGTCGCCCGCAGTTTGACCGATTGTGCCGCCTGCGACCTCGTCGAGTTCGTCATCGGTGAGTTGTTCGAGTTCGGCGTTGAGTTTTTTCAATTTGTCTTCGCGTGTCGTCATTGTTATCAAGCTCCTTTGTGTGTGGTTGTGGTTGATTTCGGTTTTTGCACCTTATACGCGGGAGTTTCGAGTTCGTTACGCAGTTTAGCGAAAAATTTTGCCGCCGTCAAAGAATTTTTCATTACGCATTACGCATTGAGCATTGCGCATTGAAAAAAAACCCTCGACATGCGCCGAAGGGCTGTTTGTTTGCTTCGCGAGACGATATTGTAATGAGATTAGCAATTCTCACTACAAAAGTCCGTTGAAATATAACTACCTACTTCTTTATAAAAATCTTTGTAGTACGCTCTTGCTTGTTCCAAGCTTTCAGGATGTTTTTGATTTCCTGCCACGTAAGCAACAACTGCACTTGCATCATAGTGACCAATGTCCTTGCCTTTATACCAGAATTCGTTTTTTGCAAAGAAATGTTTGACAACTTTTATGCTGCAAAGCCTATAAGTTTCGTCGTCAAAAGCGTTTCTCGTGATAGTGCCGCCCGCGACCTGTTCGAGTTCGTCATCGGTGAGTTGTTCGAGTTCGGCATTGATTTTTTTGATGTTTTCTTCGCGGTTTGCCATTGTTATTAGTCTCCTTTCCGA
>JAFVBP010000095.1 GCA_017479925.1 Selenomonadaceae bacterium
GCATATTTTCTGTCGGGATCGATTTGCTCACCGAGGTAGTGGTTGAAGCCCATGATGGAATCGCGACCGTCGTCCGCGCCGAAGAACAAATCGTTGCCCGCTCTGACGGAATCGTCGCTTGTCGCGATGATAACGTCGTTGCCGCCGCCGAGGAAGACTTCCTTGCTTGCGCCGACGGAAGCGTCACCGCCGAGAATGAGGGTTTCACGAGCATCCGAACCGAGAACGAGAGCTTTGTTGTTGTTGGCAAGCACGAGACTGGTGATGTTCTGGTAGCTCACGCCGCCCATTTGAATCGTGCCGAGGTCTTTGGTAACGCCACTGTCGATAATGAGCATGCCTTCGCGTTCCGCAACGTAAGCGTCCGCCAATCCGTCGTTGGAATTAACGATACCGTAGCTGGCGGAATTGGTGTTGTTGCTGTCGGTCGTGCGGATTGCCATGTACTTCTTGCCGTTGATGAGAACGTCCGCCTGACCGTGGTTGTAAGTCGCCGCAGTGTCGTCGAAGAGCATTGAGCCGCTTGCCGTGGAGACCATGAGGCGATCATTTTCAAACAAGCCGCGATAATCGCCGTCGACGAGGAGTTCGGTTGCGCCCGCGTTGGTGTCGAAGCCGAAAGTCCAGCCCGAAACGGTGTCTTTGCCGACGCCGAGAACAACTTTCGCGCCGCCGTCGTTTTCAGCCGCGGAGACGCCGCTGATTGTGATGTAATCGTTGCCTGCGCCGCCGTTTACGATGTCATTTGCGCTGACGTAAATGTCATCGTTGCCCGCCGTGCCGACAATGGCGTCGCCGGATTTGCCGTTGCGAACTTCGTCCGCAATGATGAGCGCGCCGGAAGTAATAGCCGAAGCGTCAACGGAACCGCCGTTTGCGCCCGCGAGGATAACAGCGCGGCTGCCGACGAGATTAGCCTCGGTGTCCATAATGGCAACGTTCATGGCGAGCGAAGCGTTTTGGTCTTTGCCAATCGTGAAGCTGTGACGGCTTTCACCGAAGCTGACCGTGTTGCCCGAAGAAACAACGTCGCCTCTGGTGAAGTCGACGGTATTGAGGCGCGTCGCGATAAGAGCGTCGCCCTGCGCGAAGTTGTAATCGGTGATGGTGTAGTTCGCGCTGTCATAGTATTGGTCTGCACCTGCGCCGCCCGCGACGATGTCGTTTTTGCCTGCCCAGATGGTGTCTACACCCGCGCCGCCCGTGATGGTTGCACGGGTGGAGCCGTCGTGACGAATTTGCGCGCCCGTCGTGCCCGCGAAGACTTGGTTTTGACCCGTGGCACGGTCGCCGAGGTAAGCGAAGCCGCCCGCGTTGCTCAAATAAATCTTGTGCGAAGCGGTGACGTCCGTATCGACGTTGTCTGCAAGCGTGCCGATAGCGACGGTTGCAGGAACAGTTTCGTTCGTGAGGTTGATTTCAACGTCGACAGCCGCGTCGCTTTCGTTTGCCTGAATGTTGACGGGAGCTTTGCCGACACTGGAGCCTGCGCTCAAGGTAACGTGACCTTCCGCAGAAAGCACGCTACCGTTTCTGCCGCTGAAGTTGACGCCGCCGCTGACCGAAGAAGTCGTGAACGAGGTCGAATCTTCGTTGACGAAGCCCGCCATGGTTGCTTGACCCGCATCGGAAGTGCCCAAGTTGTAGAACTGCGCGAAGACTTCCGACAAGTTCGACTTAACGGTGTCAACAGGTTCGGCGTTGTCGTTTTGGTTGCCGATTGACGCGGCGTTGTCCCATTTGCCTTTGTCGTTTTCTTTGAGTTTCTTGTAGCTGTCCGCGTCCATGGCGTCGGCGACGGCACCGGAGCCGTTGAGCGTGACGTAAAGCGAATCGCCCGAACTCGGAGCAACTTGGTTTTCGCTGGAAGCGTCTTTAAAGTGGTAAGTGACGCCGTCCGCGCCGTCGACGGTGACGCTGTCGGTGGAAGCCATGCCCGTAACGGTGACGTCTTTGCCCGTGCTGTCGACAGCAAAGGAGACAACCTGACCGTCAATGCCCGCCGCAGTGACTTTTGCACTGTTGACCTCAAAGGTAACCGCGTCCGCACCTTCGACAGAGTTAAACGTTGCGGTGAAGCCGTCGGAGTCGTTGGCGACGGAAACAGCTTTGCCGATTGCCAAACCGGTGATTGAAGTGATGCCTTCGTGATCGTCGTCGGAGCTTGCAACAACGCCTTCAGCCGAGCCGAGAGAAATGTTCGCGCCGTTGATGGTGGCGTTTTTCGCGTCGTCGGCAAAGATGAATTCCGCATTGCCGACGGCGGTTTCGTAAAATTTCTCTTTTTCAACGTTGACTTGGACTTTCGAAGCAGTTGCGTTGAACGTGACGGAATCGGCGTCGGTCGCGATGTCGTATACCGATTTGCCCGCAGTGACAAGGAAGGCAGCGTCTTTCGCAACGGTGATTTCCTTGCCGAGAGCTTTGCTCACGTCGATTGTGGAAATGCCGCCGCTTTCGAGGGTCTCAAGCCCGAAGCCGACCGTGCCTTCTTCGGCAGCGGTGACTTTGATGCCGTTCATGGTTGCGTTGGTGAGGTTTTTGACGGTAGCCTTTGCGCCGTCCGCACCTGCGACGGTAACCGCGCCCGTGTTGTCGACGGTTGCCGCGCCGAGCGAATCAAAAGCAATCGAGCTCAAGCCGCCGGAAATTTCGCTCCACGCCGTGCCGTTGACGGTAGTAGTAACGGCGAAACCGGTTGCAGTGTTGACGGTAACGCCTTTTGCGCCGCCGATAACTTGATCGGAACCGATTGTTGCGTTGGTGTCTTTGGCGGTTTTGATGTCAACGACGTTACCGGTGGACATGGTGATTGAGTTGTTGCCCGTGACGATTTGCGCAACCGTACCGTCCGAAGAAGTCAACGTGGCTTTCTTTTCAATGTCAATGCCGTTGTATGCGCCGTTGTTGATAACAAGGTCGCTGCCGCCCTTGTTCAGAACGACGGATTCGCTCGCTTTAAGGGCGATTGTCGCGCCTTCGACAGCTTTGGCGAAAGTCAACACGCCGTCGGAGCCGAGGCTTGCTTTGGCTTCCGCAGTGGTTGTGACGTCGGCAGCAAGGTTTTCGGCGAATTCGCCGCTGATGGTGAGAATTGCGCCGTCGCCCGTCAAATTCGAAAGAGCAAGAACACTGGCACCGCTTGTGCCGCTGTTGACGACATGAGCGACGTTGTCGGCACCACTGAGTTTGAGGTTCCAGCCGTCTTTGCCGTCGAGCGAGAAGGAGTAGTTCTTTCCGCCGTTGAGGTAGATATCCGTGCCCGTGCCCGCCGTCGAGAAGCCGCCTTTTGCGTCGAGGTAAGCGGGATTGCTTGACGTGCCGACAGCCGTGCTGGCACCGGCGCCGAAAGTTTCGCCGTCCTGCCAAGTGAAGCTGCTCTGGCCGCCGACAAGCACAGCGTTTGTTACGGCGAAACGTTGCAGATCAAAAAACGTATCTGTCATAGTGAATTTGCCTCCAAAAAAAATTTGTTGTGAACTTGTCGCAGTCCGAATGTCGTTTCCCTACACCGAAGACATCCGCCGTTGTGCCGCGCTCTTGATTCGGTTCCTCACGCCGCGACGGACAAGGAAACGCGGGCACATTGTTTTACGACGCCTTTTTGACGGTTCGCAAAAAAAGGAAGCGAAACCGGCCGATCACGCTTTGAATTGGTCACCTCCTTATTTCCGAGCCGCTCAAATTCCGTGCGTCGAAATATCAAATCCTGCACCGAGATTAACACGGGTAGGGCTTGTATGGGAGCGGTCGGACTCAATACTCTGAGTCCTTCGACAGGCGGACGATTGATCAAGTCGTCGACCGAGCCGTCGCATCAAAGGCAGCCGTGCCCTTGAACGCGGCAATTTTATAACCAACTTCCCAGTTGTGTCAATAGCCGCCAAACTTCGCGCCCGCGTCAAAGCTTGTTGTCGCGTGCTTTTTTAACAGAACTTTAACGTTGCGCGAATCGTCGCGGTACGGTTTTTGCAACGATATATGACAAATTGATTGCAACCGTTTGAAGCCTTAAGCGAGTGACGATTGACTTCCGACACAGCTTGAGAATTGTGACGCGATTTAACTGCCAACTCCAAACTAAAAAAATCCCCGCCGTGTGTCGACGAGGAATTTTTTTCGTGCCGCGTAAAGTTCAGCTCATGGTTTTGCCGAAGATGAGTTTGTCGAGCAAACCGATAAGTTGACCGATTTCGGGTTTTGAAATTTGTGCACTGGCACCGAGAGATTCGCCCTTCAAGCGCATTTCGTCGTTGATGAGCGACGAGAACAAAACGAGCGGCACGTTGGCAAGTCGGTCGTTTGCACGCACAAGTTTGAGCAGTCGGTGACCGTCCATTTTTGGCATTTCGACATCCGAAACGATAATGCCGACGTGATCGGAAATGTCGCCTTCTTTGCCGGCAAGCCCGCGCAGATATTCCCAAGCGTCCGCACCGTTGCCGAAGTCGCGAACGAAACGGTAACCCGAATCGTGCAACGTTGTAACCAGCAAGTCGCGAAGCATGGGCGAATCTTCCGCAACGACGACGTGCACATCCGAACGCAGAGCGCGAACGTCCGCGGCGGCGTCTTCGACGGTGGTGAGTTTGGCGTTAATTTCGGGATTGATCTCCGCGATAATCGTCTCGAAGTCCAAAAGCAGAACAATTCGGTCGGGCATTTTGATTATGCCGACGACGCGGCTTTGGTCGCCGACTTCGGGCGAAGGCTCCATGTCTTTCCACGAAATGCGGTGAATTCGCGACACGTTTTCGACAAGAAAGCCGATGTCGTAGTTGTTGATTTCCGTGACGATGATATTTTTCGCGTCTTCGCCGTTGGCAACGTTCAAACACCGCGGCAGATTTACCAGCGGGATTGCCTTGCCGCGCAGAGTAAACAGCCCGTCGATATACGGGTGCGCCTGCGGCATTGCGGTGACGGGTGCACGCTGAATGACTTCGCGAACTTTCGCGACGTTTATACCGTAGTTCACCGCGCCGATACTGAACTCGACTATTTCAAATTCGTTTGTGCCGGTCTCAAGCAGAATACCTTTCTTGTCGCCGATAGTTTCGTCGCCCTTGCGAGCTTTGTCGTTTGCCATCAAATCCGCCTCCAGAATGCAATGCGTAATGCGTAATTTTTTCATGCGCGTAAACTTTCGACGAAAAATTTTTCAATCCTTCAACGGCGGGGCAAGCGCGACAAAAATTTTCACTCGTCGGCAAGAGCGGCGGCACTGTCGAAGTCGGCTTGAGCAAGTTCGGCGTCGCCCAAAGCTTCGTAACATTCGCCGCGTAACTTGTAAGCCTGCGCGTCGTCGGGTTTAAGTTCAATGTAAGCGGTGAAGTCGCCGACGGCGGCTTCGTAGTCCTCCAGAATTTTGTAAGACAGCCCGCGATTGAAATACGCCGCCGCGTAAGTTGAATCAAGTTCAATGGTCTTGGTGAAGTCGCGAATCGCCGCGTTGAAATCGTCCTTTTCCATGTAAGTGTTGCCGCGATTGTAATAAATGTCCGCATCGTTGGGATTCAACCGAACAGCCGCGTCGAAATCTTTAAGTGCCGCGTCGAAGTTCTCCAGTCCTTTGTAAGTAATGGCGCGATTGTTGTAGGCGTCCAAGTAATTCGCGTCGAGTTCGATTGATTTGTTGAAATCGGCAAGTGCGCGTTCGTGCTGTTTGAGTTCGGAATAAACGGTACCGCGCCCGAAATAAGCCAACGCATTGTTCTGGTTGAGCTGAATTGCTTCGTCGAACAAACGAATCGCGCCGTCTAAGTCGTCGTTTGATTCAAGTTCCCAGGCGGTTTCGACATTTTGATTCGACATGAACTTGTCTTCTTCGGAGGCGAAATTTTGTGCGATCTGTTGACGTTCGCTTTCGGATTGAGCCTGCGCGAGTTGCGCTTTGAGTTCGGCAATTTGACGCGCCTGTTCGTCGTTGGACTTGCGCAAAGCCTCCATTTGATTGACCAGTTGCGCACGTTCGCCCGTGGTTTTGTTGAGCCACTTGAGCACGTCGTCGCTGTCGATTGAAACTTTAACCGTCACGTGAATCAAGACGCCTTCGAGGTTGTCGAGTTCTTTGAGCGGCGCATAGGTCGGCTCTTCAAGCAACTTGACGATACCGCCCGTCATGGTGGTGATTTCGTCTTTGGTGACCATCATGTTGGCGACCTGCGTGGTTGATTCGACGAAAGTGCCCGCCTGTTCGCAGGCGTTGCGCATGGCGTCGGCTTTGGCGCGTTCCTTGGCGACACCGAGATTTTCGCCTTCGCTCATGATGTAAGTGCCTTCGCCCGTGTAAGTTTGAATTTCGGCGTCGGCGGTTGACGAGGCGAACAAAATCGTTCCCGCGAACAAAATCGGCGACAACCGTCGAAAAATTTTTGTGACGTTCATGGTGACTCACTCCTTCGCGGCGGGCTTTCGTTGCGTGTGAAGATTTCCCTGCGCGCACAAAAAAACTGCAGTCAAAATCCGAAAACTGCAATTCGCAAGCGTCGACGATCACGAAAATTTTTCACGGTCGCTTTAAAAGCGACGGAACAACTGGAGCTATCCGCAACGTTATTGACGAACCGCGACGGTCACGAAATTTTTTCACGCGTGACAATCATCAGCTCAATCAACGCCAACGAAAAACTTTCGCGGGCGACTTCACGCGGCGGCAAAAATCTTTCGACGAAACGTTTAGCGTCACCCGCACCGAAGAATTGTCGTCCGAGCGCGACAAAGCCGATTGTCAACGCGACGACGGCTGAAATTATCCACGGCACGGCACCGAACAATTTTTTCGCGACGAATTTAATTACCAATCCGACGGCAACCAGCGCGTACAAAAAAATTTTCGGCGTCACCCGCACGGCGTACACGAAAATCACGGCGACAAGCGCGACTGAAATTATTGCGGCGAACACGTCAACCGACCTCCTTTATCTGCGTTTGATATCGACGACAACAGCGAACGTCAATCCGGGTATCATAGCAAGCGCTGTTTTCTTTGGTTACTTTCTTTTGCTGCCAAAAGAAAGTAACGAACCGCGTTTGAGTTGCAGGAACAAAATTGCGGCGAAAATTGCAATTCCGACAACGTCCGTGACGACGCCCGGTTTAATCATCATGATTCCGCCGACAGCCAAAATCACGCGTTGCCACGTCACAAGCGGCGCGGCAAGATAACCAATCAGCGACGAACTTAAAGCGACCATGCCGACAATCGCCGTCACGAGCGAAACTATCAAGCCGACCGTCAAGCCGTTGAGCAACAACAATTCGGGACTCAACACGAACATGTACGGGATGATAAACGCCGCGATTGCCAGTTTCGACGCGTTGATTCCCGTTCGTAATGCGTTGCCGCCCGAAATGCCCGAACCTGCATAAGCCGCAAGTGCAACCGGTGGCGTCACGTCCGCGATTATCCCGAAGTAAAAAACGAACATGTGCGCCGCCAAAATCGGCACGCCCATTTGAATCAGCGCAGGTGCCGCGATTGTCGACGTGATGACGTAATTCGCCGTCGTCGGGACGCCCATGCCCAAAATTATCGCGGTGATCATCGTCAAAAACATGCTCGGCAAAATCATTCCGCCCGACAAGTCAAGCAGTGCCGACGCCAACTTCAAACCGACGCCCGTTTTCGTCACGACGCCGATAATAATTCCCGCCGCCGCGCAGGCTACCAACACGCCCAAAACGTTTCGTGCGCCCGTTTCCAGACCGTGAATGATTTCGGCGGGTGACATGCGCGTCGACGCCTTCAAACTCGACACGACGATTGACAAAATTATCGCGACCAACGCCGCACGCATCGGGGTATATCCGCTCACCAAAAGCCACACGATTACCAAAAGCGGTATCGCCAAATGTCCGCGTGTTCGCAACAGTTCGCCAAGTTTCGGCAATTCGGAACGCTCAAGTCCGCGCAGATTGTTTCGTTTCGCTTCGAAGTGCACGCCGAGCCACACGCCCGCGAAGTACAGGAACGCGGGAATTACCGCCGCTTTGACGATTTCGACGTAAGGCACGCCGACGAATTCAGCCATCAAAAAAGCCGCCGCGCCCATGACAGGTGGCATCAGTTGCCCGCCCGTCGACGCCGCCGCTTCGACCGCGCCCGCGAAGTCTTTGTGATAGCCAAGTTTTTTCATCATCGGGATCGTCAAAGAACCCGTGCCGACGACATTGGCGACGCTTGAGCCGCTGACGGTGCCCATTAAGCCGCTCGACAGCACGGAAACTTTCGCGGGTCCGCCGCTTGCCCAACCTGCAATCGAATTCGCCACGTCGATAAAAAATTTGCCGAGACC
>JAFVBP010000096.1 GCA_017479925.1 Selenomonadaceae bacterium
AACGGAATTATGCAGTACGCGCAAAAATTGTTGCAACCGTCCTCGATTTTCAGGAAAGCCCGCGTGCGTTGCGGAGCGTGCGGCAGTTCCTCGAAGGCGTGAATTTCGTCGACCGAGCCGACTACTGTCAGTGGATAGTGTTTAGTGTTTAGTGGACAGTTATCGGTGCTTGCTTCCTCGTTGACCAATGACCGCTGACAACTAACCACTTTACTCGCCGTCTCGACAAGTTCAACGATTCGCGTCCGATCTTTCGTGCCGATAACAACGTCGACGCCGTCAATGGCCGCGACAACTTCGGGTTCACTTTGCGCGTAACAGCCGACGACCGCGACGATTGAATTTTTATTCGCGCCCGCCGCTCGACGAATCATCTGCCGCGATTTTTGAGAACTGACCGCAGTGACCGTGCAGGTGTTGACGACGACGACATCGGCGTCCGAAATGTCATCTGCCGCAACGTAACCGGCCGCCTCGAAAAGTTTTTGCATTGCCTCCGATTCGTATTGATTGACTTTACAGCCGAGCGTCACGAAGAAAATTTTTCGAGGTGTCAACGAATTCAAACTTGTCCCGTGTCCCGTGTCCCGTGCCAATTGTTCACATGAATTCATAGTTAATCATCGCCAAAACGGAAATTGCCGCCGTGTCGGTTTTGAGGACGCGCTTGCCCAACGTGACGCTGACGCCGCCGGCAACAATAATTCGACGAACTTCGCGGTCGCTGAAGCCGCCTTCGGGACCGATAAGCACGATAAGATTTTTGTCCGCGCCCGAAGCTTTGAAGTCGCTTAAAACTTCTCGAACGGTCGTCGACTGCTCTTTTTCCCAGCAAAACAGCAGGAAGAAATTTTTTTCGTCAATCGGCGTGATTTCATTGAGCCAGGTGTCGAGGTCGCGAATGTTGCCGATTTCGGGAAGTGTGTTGCGTGCGCACTGTTCGGCGGACTCTTTGGCGATTCGTGTCCAGCGTTCGAGTTTGGCTTTTTCGCGGAAACTGTTCGGGCGGGCGATTGTCCTGTCGGAAATGAGCGGAACAATCCTGTCAACGCCGAGTTCGGTCGCTTTTTCGACGATTGTGTCGAAGCGATTTTGTTTGGGCAGGCAATCCGCCAAAATGATTTTCCTGTCGACGGCAACGAGCTGAATTTCGCCGACACGTTGGGCGTTAATCGCGTTTCTGTCGAAGTCGGTCAGCTCAATTACCGCGCTCCTGCCCGATCTGTCGACGGCGGTCAATCTGTCGCCGCGCCGCGCCCGCAGTGAATACGCCAAATGTCGGGCGTCGTCGCCGCGAATGGTGATTTTGTCGGCAGTCAAGTCTTCGAGAAAAATTCGTTTCATGGTTTCACCTCGTGCAAAAATTTTTGTCGCATTATAACATGCCGCAACAAAAAAATCCCGTTGCATAAACGGGACTTGTCGTCTGACGATACCTTTGTGTTGCTTTCAGGTCAGTTGCGCGAGTTTTCTATTTCGTTGTACATGGTATTCGAGTAAGTTTTTTTGGAACCGCCGCGAATCGTGGTTGCCTGTTCGTTTTTGCGCGCACGCATTTTCATCGAGTCGGCGAACTTTTTCGCTTCCATTTTGAGCTTGACGGCGCACTCTTCGCAGTAAGCACCCGACTTAATCATCTTGCCGCACCTGCCGCAGGGATATTGAACTTCGAGACCGCTGGCGTTTTCAAATTCGCCCTGCCGAACCATGCGCCAAATGAGTTTGTCGGGCACGCCGGTTTCGTCAATCAGTTGCCGAATCGTAATGCCGGGATGGTCGCGCACGTAATCTTTGACTTGCTCTTCCATCGTCTGTTCCATGACGCGACATTCGGGACAGATCGTTTCGCCGATAACCGACAAAAAAATTTTATGGCAACGCACGCAATTTTTCATGTTGAGTTTCGCCACAGGAGTCACCCCGCAATTCACTGAAATCTTTCGGGCATAAGTTCAACGTGCGCGGAAAAATTTCCTGCCGCCCGCCGCGATTTAAACAAGTTTAAATTTTCAGCTCACGGTTGAATTCGTCGACCTCTTCGGGCGTGAATTCGACGCGCATTGACTTCCAACGGTCATGCAACCAAAACCACTCGTCGGGGAATTTGCTAATGTGTTGCTCAATCAGCGTCGCCAACCGTTGCGTCATCGATTTTATGTCGGCGTGCTTGTCGGTTGAGCGTTCGACGTAAATCGGCGGCGAAACTTCAAGCGTGTGTGTGCCGTCGGAATTTCTGTGCATGAACGCGGGAAAAATCGGCACTTTGCGAAAACGCGACATTGACGCCGCACCCGTCACGAAATTTGTCGCTTGATTGAAAAATTTCACGACGACGCCGTCCGTGCGCCCGACATCTTGATCCATAATCAAGCCGATAAAATGTCCCGCGTCGAGCAACTTGTACATTTCGCGCACGTCGTTGCGGTAAGTTATGTGCATACCGACAAGTTCGCGGTATTCGCAGATGAATTTGTCTGCGCCTTCGGAACGTTGCTTTTTGGCGACGCCGACGAGCGGAATGCCGTATTGCGCGAAGGCACCGCCCATGAGTTCCCAGTTGTCGCTGTGACCGGTTGCAATGACGCCGCCGCGTCCCGTCGAGGCAATGTAATTCGTCAAGTGTTCAAGCCCGACGATTTTGACGTAATTGCGCATGTCGGCTTTGATTTTCGGCAAGGCAAGCACTTCGATAAAAATCGAGCCGAGTTGCACGGAACCTGCCTTCGCGATTCGAGCGGCTTCGTCTTCGTCGACGTTCAGGCAACGGCGTGCGTTGTCAATGGCGATTCGTTTGCGTTTGGGCGGCAGGACGAACCACAGCAGCGTTGCCAAAGCGCGCCCGACCGTCAACGAAAATTTCAGCGGCAACAGGCAAATCACGCGGCTCAACAATTTCAGAAATTTGTATTCGATTGACGTTGACCTCCTCGGCAAATTATTTGACTTCGGTGCCTTCGACTGCGCCCGTCCAATCGACCAGCCCGCCGAATTCGTAAACGCGTTTGTAGCCGTGATCGAGCAAAATCGCGGCGGAATCTTCGGCGCGGCGTCCCGTCCGGCAGTAAATCAAAATTGTCGCGTCTTTGTCGGGCAAGGCACTGAAATCGCCTGCGCGCAGATTGTCAATCGGCACAAGCAAAGCGTTCGGCAGGTGACGTTTGTCGAATTCTTCCTTCGTGCGCACGTCCAAAACAATCGCGTCGGGATTCGACTTCATGATTCGCACGGCGTCTTCCTGCGTGATGTGAATGTCGTCCTTGCCGCAAGCCGCAACGAAAATCGCGACAACAACCAAAACTGCAACTGACAAACCGCGTAACATGTGCAAAATTATCAGCTCCCAAAAATTTGACTGCCACAAGTGAAGTTACGACTGTTACCAAAACGCTGTTGTTTCGCCCGACACAAACACGTTGCCGTTCCGGCCGTCATGGATGACGGCCGCCCGGGGTTTTTCGCGTGATGCGAAAATCCCGGGCTGTTTTCTTTTGCTACTTTTCTTTTGCGCCAAAAGAAAAGTAGATTCAGCGCAAGACTTCAGTGAGTGTTTCAATCATCTTTTGAATGTCGAGCGGTTTGGCAATGTGCCCGTCCATGCCCGCATCTTTGGCGGCTTGAATATCTTCGGTGAACGCGTTTGCCGTCATTGCGATAATCGGAATTCGCGCAAGTTTCGGGTCGGCAAGTTCGCGAATTTTCGCCGTCGCCTCGTAGCCGTTCATGACGGGCATTTGAACATCCATTAACACCGCGTCAAAATCGCCGGGCTTCGACGCCGCAATTTTTTCGTAAGCAATCTTGCCGTTTTCGGCGGTGTCCAAACCGAAACCGAATTCCGTCAAAATCAGCGACGCAATTTCGCGGTTGACTTCGTTGTCTTCGACGAGCAGGAGTTTGACCTTGCTGAAATCAATTTCGCGCTTCGTGTCAACGGTTGATTCGTCGGGCACGTCGTCGGCTTCGTCGACAATCGGGAAATTCACGCGAACGATAAATTCCGTGCCGCGTCCGAGTTCGGTCTCAACGTCAATCGTGCCGCCCATAAGTTCGACGATGCTTTTGGTAATCGACATGCCCAAGCCCGTGCCTTGAATGTTGCTGACGGTTCGGTCGCGTTCGTAAGCGGCAAAAACTTTCGCGGCGAATTCGGGCGTCATGCCCATGCCGGTATCTTTAACGCGCAATTCGTAGCTGCCCGTCGTTTCGTTGCCGCCGACTTGCTCAAGCGTCACTGTCACGGAGCCGCCTTCGGGCGTGAACTTGAACGCATTGCTAATCAGGTTCAGCAACACGCGATTTAAGCGCGGAGTGTCGCACATGACTATTTTATTCAAAACGTGTTCGACGTTGACGACAAATTTCAAGCCTTTGGTCGCCATTTGCGTGGTGAACAGGTCGCGCACTTCGTTGACGGCTTTGACGAGGTTTGACTTCTGCGGGTCGAGTTCCATTTTGCCCGACTCAATGCGGCTCATGTCCAAAATGTCGTTAATCAGTTCGAGCAGGTGACCGCTTGACGCTTCGATTTTGTCGAGATAATCGCGTGCCGTCGGTGACAGGTCGCCTTCCTTTTTGATAAGGTTCGTGTAACCGATAATCGCGTTCATCGGCGTGCGTATGTCGTGGCTCATGTTCGACAGGAAAGTTGACTTCGCCTTGTTCGAGCGTTCGGCTTGAACTTTTTGCACTTCCATGATTTTTTCGCGCTTCATCATCAGGTTGTAGATGTTGAACATGATAAAAAGCGCGATCATAATCAAGCCCATCTGCATGAAGTTATGGCGCGTCAACGAGTCGCTGACGTGTTCCATTTGGTTTTGCAGGTAGTACTGCGAATCCGCCTTTTCGCGTTCGGTCGGGGGCACGCCGTGTTCGTTCAGCTCTTCGGTGTAGTATTCGCTCAGGTTGCTCAAAACGGCTTTGGCACTGTCGCTGGTCGCCTCGCGCACCCACAGCATCGACGTGAAAAATATCAAAAACAGCAACGCAATCCACGAGATTGTTGACTGCCCGAAACGTCGAAATTCCGTGTCGCGCTGAAATATGTAGCGGAAAAACGCGAATCCGAGTATGCTCCACAGAATCAAAATCAGGTAACTTTCGGTCGTCATTGCGCTGACCGTCCAGGCGTTCGGTACCAGGAAGTACACGAAAAAAATCAGCGACACGACGCAACCGACAACGCCCGTCACCTGCGGCAAGCCGAGTCCGAGTTTTCGGGCGACGATTAACGCGACGAGTGAAGTATAAGTGTAATCGATTGTCGCGCCGATCGTGTTCACGTCGATAATCCAAGCAATTGCCGTGCGTCCGAGGAACGGTATCGGCAAACTCAGCAACATGATAAACAGTACAGCGTTGCGCGGCGTGTGATTTTCGTTGAGCTTGCCGAACCATGCGGGAAGTAAATCGTCACGGGTAAGCGCGTAAATCAATCGGCTTGCGGCAATGTAATTCCCGACAAGTCCCGTGATGACGCCCGAAACGCACGTTGCCGCCAAAATTACAAGACCCGTGTCGCCGAGGAAATATTTCACCGCGTGAAACGTCGGCAAGCCCGCAAGTCCTTCGTAGTTGCCGAGGTTGTTGATGTATTCGCCCCAAGTCGCACAAGGCGGCGGCAAGGTCGCAATAGCCAACAGCGTCAAAAACGTGTAAGCCAACGCTGCCGCAACTACTGCGCAGAAAAGTATCACGAATGTTTTTTTCACCGAAAACGTGAAACCTTCCGCCGACTGCGAAATTGACTCGAAGCCCGCAAACGCCCAAGGTGCCAAAACGACAATTCCGAAAACCGCCGCGAACGAACTGCCTTCAGCTGGCGGGAACGCAGGTTTTATCGCGAAGATGTCAACGCCGCTCGACAAAACCGCACCGATACCGATCAGCACGCCGCCGAATAAAATTATCGCCGCGACGGTTTGCACCCAAGCCGCCAACTTGCCGCCGTACATGCAAACTGCACCGAAAATCCACAGCGCACCCAAACTCAAAAGTGCCTCGCCAAAGTAAATGTCGAAGCCCGCAATTGTATAATGAAAGCCGAATTGAAACGTGTCACCCAACAAATTTCGGAATATCAGCGGCAAAGCGGTCGCGTTCGCCCAAGTTATCGCGATGTAAACCAGAATCAAAAACCACGAACTCAGGAAGCCGTGGTCGTAACCCAAAACTTTTTTCGCGTATGAATAAGTGCCGCCCGCGTCGGGGTAGCGATTCATCATGAAGTGATAGTTGTAACCGATAATCAGCATGATGATTCCGCCGACAGCCATGCCGAGTGCGGTTCCGAGCGGTCCGCCAATCGGCAGAAATGTCGTGCCCGGCATGACGAACGCGCCCCAGCCGACTGCGCAACCGAATGACAGTGCCCAAACGTTCAGCGGCGACAAATACGGTTTCAACTGTGTGTCCTCTGCTTTGCCCATGAATGAGACCCGAACTCCCGTCAAGAAATTTTCCTTGCAATTATACACGAATGCAGGTTAAAGTAAAGTTGACGATAAGTTAACGGAGGTAAATTTTCATGCGCGTGTGGTTTAATCACTGGTTTTCGACGGCGTATCACTTAATCAACTTGATTCGCGACGGCAACCCCGATTTTCGATTCGTCGGCTCGAACAAAAACGACTTCGCGATTTACAAGCGTGCATGTGACGAGTGGTATCGCGAACCCGAAAAAATTTCCGAGGGCGATTACGTCGACTGGTGCATTGATTTTTGTCGCGAACATGCGATTGATGTTTTCGTCCCGCGCAGGGCTTTGACGGCGGTCGCTCAACGTCGCGGTGATTTTGAATCCGACGGCGTGAAAGTTTTGGTCGGGCGCGACGGTCGCTTGATGAAAATTCTCGACGACAAAGTTGCCACTTACGAATTCATGTCGACGGGCGGGCTTGACGAAATTGTTCCGCCGTATCGTTTGGCAAAAAATTTCGCGGAGTTTGTGACGGCTTGCGACGCGCTCAAAACTTCGACGAACCGAGTCTGTTACAAGCTTGCCGTTGACGAAGGCGCGACGACTTTCCGCGTGATTGACGATTCGCTCGAAAATATTTCCGCGCTTCACAACATGCCGAACATGAAAGTCACCCGCGCCGCCGCCGAAAAAATTTTGTCGCGCTACGACTTCAAAATTCCGCTGATTGTCATGCCGTATTTGAGCGGGCGCGAAGTCAGCGTAGATTGCCTGTCGACGCCGCGGGGAAATATCGTCGTGCCGCGCTTCAAGACGAACGGGCGTTTCAGCGAAATAAAATTCGACGACGAAATAATTTCCGTCGCCGAAAAGATTTTGGCGTTGTTGAAACTCGACGTGCCCGCGAACATACAATTTCGCTTCGACGGCGAAAGATTTTTCCTGCTTGAAATCAACCCGCGCATGTCGGGCGGTCTGCAACTGTCGTGTCTCGGCGCGAACGTCAACATACCCGACATTGCGATAAACCGTTTGCTCGGCGTCGAAAAAACTTGGCAGTTGCCCGCGAAGAAATTCTGCCGCGTCGCCCACATTGAAACGCCGATTGTCATTGACGGTTGAAAAATTTTTGCGTATCCTTTGACGCGGGTGGTGATTAAAATGCCGGCTTGCGACGTGCGCGACGACTACGAAATTATCGCGGGCGTAAAAGTCACGTCACCGCGTCCCGACATGGGGCACGGCAACATCATCGCGAATTTAATCGCGACGATAGGCGTTTACGTCAAGATAAACCGACTCGGCATCTGTTTTGCGGACAATTTGGACGTGCACTTTCCCGACGGCAATTTGTTCCGCCCGGATTTTGTTTTCGTCAGCGCGGCGCAGGACAGACTTTTTCTCGACAAGCGGAACATGACGCTTCACGGCGTGCCCGACATGGTTGCCGAAATTTTTTCACGCTCGACAATGCAACGCGACACGACCGTCAAAAAAGACATTTACGAACGCAACGGCGTGCGCGAATATTGGACGATTGATCCGTGGCGCGAGACGGTCGAAATTTATCTTTTGCGCGGCGGCAAGTATGTGTTCACCGACCGATACGAAAATTACAGCGAAGACGAATTGGCGCGCCTTACCGACGAAGAGCGGGCGACCGTCAAACTCGAAGTTCCCGTTGCGATTCTCGACGGCTTCACGGTCAAAGTCAAAAATATTTTCGGCTGGTACCTGGAATAACAAAATCCCCGACGAATCACTCGCGGGGATTTTTTGTCGTGAAGTTCAGTCGTTGCCGAAATACATTTCGCGAATTTCGGCGGCAACGCGTTCGACGTTGTTTGGCAGGAAGTGGATGTTGTAGCCGACGAAGTAAGGCGACGTTACGTAGCGCGACATGATTTTGGCGAAAATCTTTTCGTCGCCGCGGTAGAAAAAAATGTTGTAGCTGGTCGTGCGTTTGTTGAAAAAATTTTTGACGTAGTGCACGCCGACTTGAATAAAATCCGCCAACGCGTCAAGACTTCCGCCGCGTTCGACGACAACATTAAATTCGCCGAAACCGACACGCGGGCAGGTCGACGCGTTGAATTCGACGCCGTCACGACTTGCAATTACGACGCCGCGAAGTTCAGCCTCGTCGAAAAGCAGATCGGTTTTCAGGCGCGGGAAACCGACAAGTTGCATGTGCGCATGTCGAATCGTGCCGCCGCTCATGACGCCGTAATTTTTAAAAAACAACACTTCCGCGTACCTGCGCGATGCCAAAAGATTTTGCCAGTGACGAACGCCCGTCTTGATGACGCGGCGCATTTTTTCTTTCGGGTAGTCGGGCATGTCAAGCGTGCATTCGCGCCCTTCAATCAAGACGAACTGGTCGGCACCTTCGATGACGTTGTACTTGTTGCGCAGAAAAATTATGTCGCCGTCGGTCTCGATAATGTCGGTCAGGTGTTCCACGTCGCAAAACGGGCAGGCAGCCTCGGCGTGAACAAGATTTTCGGGCTTCGTCTTG
>JAFVBP010000097.1 GCA_017479925.1 Selenomonadaceae bacterium
AAATTTATCGCCGCGCCGAACAATCCAAAGATCTCCACGCGACGGAATTTTTTCGACAGGTTCCAGAAACGACACCGTAAACGGTTTCAAGTTGAATTCGTTGTGAACGAACGTCCCGAATGTCGGCGAAACGTCGTTGAGTATTTTGAAAAACGCGGCGTGCATAAATCGCCCGTTGATTATCGGCAGGCAAGTTGAATTTTCCGCTTGCAATTCGTAAACAATCGCGCCAATCATTTCACGACCTCAAAAATCGACGGCAACGGTTCGCGCTGCTTAAATCGCTCGTCAACGCCGTTCGCTTGAGAAACGTCGCCGCTCATTGACTTGATTTTGTCAGACCAATTTTTACGCTCGGTCAACGACCAATCCAAAATTTTCTTGAGTTCCGCCATAACTTTTCGCCACGGTTCAAACAGATCGTTGTCGGTCACGTAATTTTTGAACGCGTCGAGATATTCGGCGGGATTTTTTTCGCAGTAAGGATTTTGCCAACCGTCCGCGTCGAAAAAATTCGTGTAAGCCGTTTCGCTCTCGACGTAAAGCGTCGGCGTGATTCGTACGCTGCCGAAGCCGAAAGGTTTGCCTTGACCGATTTTGTACGCCGCAGTTTTGAGACCGTATAAATCGAAAATCATCATCAGCGCGCCAAGTTCAACAGCACTGAGATTTTTGAAGCGAATTTTCGCCGTGAAGTGACTGCCTTTGGCAAGCGGCGACATTTCACGCGTCAAACGTTTGCCGGCACTCTTGCCGCGGTCAAGTTTCAGTTCCGATGAGTTTGCCTGCCAATCGGGCGCGGCGTTGTGCCAATAAAGTTTGTAACCGCGAACCTGCGCGTCAGCCGAATCCCAATTCGTCAACTTGTCCGCGTTCGCCTGCTTGAGGTAAAGCTGATACGAAGTCGGATTCGGTTGCATGAGCGGATGAGCCGTCGCCTCGGCAAGTGCGGAAATTTTTTCGGGCGGAGTCGCGTCCTCGAAATAAACACGGCTTGCCCAAAGTTCGGCACGTCCGAAAACTGCGTCCGCGAAGTCAATTTCGTCGTTGCCCGAAATTTTCACCGCGTCGCCGATTCGCTGCCTGTACGGAATGCGGAAACATTGCCCGTGCCCGAAAGCCGTAATTTGACCGTTTTCTTCCAAAAAATGGCACGGAATCAAAGTTTTCACGTCAGGTAAAGACGCGCCCGTCAATCGCTCAAGTTCGCTGCGATTTAAAACATCTTTGCTTTTGAGCAAGTCAACTCCGCGACGATTGCGGTCGTGACGATACGAATTCAAAACTTCGTCGGGAACTTCAAGCCAATGTTCGCGGCACCAATCGACGTACTCAAGTTGCGTGAAGCGAATGAATTGCTTGCCCGCACGCTTTTTGTCGTTGCCCGTCAGCTGATTGTAATCGTCCGCGTCGAAAAGTTTGTCGCGCCGCTGACTGCCCGTGATGATATAAGCCGTGGTGCCGTCCCATTTGACGCAACTGGAATTTCTTTCGGCAACGGTCGTGTGAAATTGTTCCTCGTATTCGCGAATCAAAATTCGGTCGGCCTTGCGGTCGCTTTTGTAAATCGACGGCGCGAC
>JAFVBP010000098.1 GCA_017479925.1 Selenomonadaceae bacterium
AGTTCGGCAATGTCCATGTTGACGATGAGATCCGAATCGAGGTAAATGACTTTATCGACGTCGGGCATAAGTTGCGGTATCAACAATCGAAAGAAAGCACCGACGCTGACCCGCGAATTTTTCACGTACGGGACGAGCTGAACCATTTCGTCAAGTTTGTCCGCGCAAAGTTTGTCGACGTTGTAAAACTTGATGACTTGACCGTAACGCCCCGCAACGTAAATGAACTTGTCGCGGTTGTCTTGCGTCAAGGTGTTGTCGTGCAGTATGTGCACCGTGAGCGACGGGGGGGGGGTATGTTACGTTCTCGAACATTGACGCAATAGTCGTGCCCGTGAACTTTGAGTAACGACCGTCCCTGTCGTGCAATCCGAAACAAACGTGAATCATTGAATCACTCCTTTCGTTGTCGTGCGAAGAAGACGACTTGCAGAAAGATTATCAGCACCGCGCCGATTAACGCACCGGGAATTAAGCCGTCAAGCCCGCGCATGAACGACATCAAAATCGGCGTGCGCATGTGAGCGAACGTCTCAACCATCGAGCCTTGACCGATTGTCGCGGCAAGCACAAGCACGAAGCAGATCATCTTCGGGAATTTTTTCAGGAACGCCGCAAACGCCAGCATGAACGCGGGGTGCCCGAAGAAAATTTCTTTCGAGCGCGGCCGTGCGTAAAACAGCTGTTCGAGCATGGCGCGGATTTTAATTTCGACGCCCGAAACCGGCATGCCCGACGTGTGACCGCTGCGCAAAACCAGCACGACCAATCCGCCGAGCACAATCAGCAACACGAGGAAAGTTTTCACCGTGACGGGTCTGTCGAGCAATTCTTTTATCTGCGTCACGGCGGGAACGTTTTTGCGCACTTCGTCGACGACATTGAATCGTTGCAGGAAGGCGACCGCGACCAAAATCGGCGGCAGGACGAACGTCAACTTGATGCCGCGGAAAATTTCAAACTCCAAAAAATACGACACGTCCGACAACGCGCCCGACAGGTAAGCCGCACCCGTCATTGACAGCACGCCCGTCACCAACAGCGCGAAAGCCGAAGTCCACACGAGCTGAAACGTCGACAAATTTTCTTTGAGTCGCGTCACGCGATTTCGGATTTTGATTCGGTACTGTATGACGCGCAACAAGTCCAGCTGCCAAATTATCGCCAACGCGGGGAACAAACTTGCGCTCATGAAAGCCGCGAGTAATCGAATTTTGCCGCCCGCGCCAATCAGCACGGGAATTGCCGCCGCCAACGCAAGCACCGCGAAAATTTGCAGTTGTAATTTCGGCTTGCGATTGAGCCGACGCGAAATCAGCGACAGGTACAACACGCCCGCCGCAACGACGCCGACAATCACCAACACACGCAAAATGACGTTCGGATAATAATTTTCAAACGTGCCCGCCTTGCCGAAAGTAAAACCGTCGCGCTCCAAAACGTCATGCACGTCGCGGAAATATTTCAGATTCGTTTCCAAAAGCGTCAATTCGGGCAAAGCTTTTCCGTACGGGCGCAACAGATTGATTCGGATGTTGCGTTCCCTGTCGGTCGTTGACCAGCGATTGACCGCCGCGCTCATGGCAAGTTTCGGCTGTTCGTCTTTCGGAATTGCGTAAAGCCGCGCCACGTGATCTTCGCCGATTCGCTGAGCAAGGTAATACATGCCCGTCTGCGGATAAAATTGCAGTTGCGTAAAGTGCTCAATCACGCCGAACGTCAAGTTGCGTTGCGTGAAAAGTTGCGCCGTCATGTCCAAAAAATTTGACGCGCCGAGCACTTCGGGACCGTCGAAAACAATTTCGGAAATCGGGTAATTCTTGATTCGGTCGAAGACGAATTGAATATTTTCCGACGTGCACTTGTGAAAATTCATCGGTCGGGCAAGAATCATGAAACCGGCAGCGCGAGCCTTGTCCATTTCGTCGCGGGGCAAACCGAGCGGCATTTTCATGAGTTCGCCGTAGTAGCCCTTGACTTCGATAACTTCAATGCCGCCGACGGCAAAAACTCTGACGCGTTCGTTGCCGAGTCGCTGAAACAAAGCTTCCTTCGTGTCGTAGTAGCTTTCGAGTTCGCCGCCGATAATGTAAACGCGATTGGGCTTGATATAATCGAATTCAATCGTCTGCCGCCAAAGATCGTTCGACAGCGTGCCGCTTTGGTAGTTGGACAGAATTTCGCTGCCGTCGATGGCGAAAACTTTGCCCGCACGATTGAGCCGCTCAAGTGTCGAGTCGTAAACGGCAAGCGACGTTATGCCCGCGTCTTTGACTTGCTTCAACACGTCGTCAAGTTCGAGACCTTCAATCGCGGCAAGTTCGGCAATGTCGCGAAAATCCGCCGCCATGTCAACCTGCATGTTGTTGCTTTCGACGACGTAGCGTTGACCGGCGATTATCAGCGCGGCGAAAAGTCCGATACCGACAACAATCAGCAACGTGCGGTTGTAAAAAAATTTTTTCATGTGCAGTTACCGCGTCGCTTTGACGAATGCCTCGCCGTTGCGCATTTCAACCGTGCGGAATTGCATCCCGAACGGCATTTTGACGGCTTCGGTGAGGTTGATGTCGCCCAAGAATTTATCGAGGTTGATTCGGCGCAGGACGGCGTTTTCTACGTTTAAATGCAGAATTTGAAAATACAAATCACCGTCACGAGCGATAATCTGTCCGCCGAGTTGCACGTCCGCTTCACGACCGAGGATTTTGACTTTGCCCGACACGGCGATACCTTCAGGCGACATGGCAACCATCGGATTTTTTACGGCGTCGACTTTAGCGGCAAGAAAATCGCGAAGACTGTCCGCAGTGATTATGCCGCTCAATTCGAGAGTTTCCGCCGACGACAAACAGCGGTTCGTGTGTTCGTGACTGCTGATGCCTTCGGTCGGGAAAAGAATTTCCTTCACGTCGATTTTGATTGCGCTGCCTTCGAGGTCAACCTGTTTCAAGTTCAGGTCGCCAATCGTGGCGTCGGCGGCGGTGCAGTGAAGTTTGTCGACGTGCCCCAAAGAAATTTTCACGGCGGGCAAGGCGTCCAGCGTCAACGAAACTTCCTGCGCGTGCGTGAAGTTTGTAACCAAGTTTTTAAGATAGTTCGTCAAGACTTTGGGCACGACGAATTGAGCGGCGGCACCCAAAGCGACAATCACGACGACTATCACGGCTAAAAATTTTTTCATGCGTAAAACACTCCTGTTAGGGAATAGAACGAGGGAGCAGAACTAGGGAATAGATTTTCTGGTTCTCGTTCTAATCCCTAATCCCTAAATTTTGACGTTCGCTTTCGCGGCAAGGAACGCACGAATGAACGGGTCAATTTCGCCGTCCATGACAGCTTGCACGTTGCCGGTTTCTTCGCCCGTGCGCAAGTCTTTGACGAGTTTGTACGGTTGAAAGACGTACGAGCGAATTTGGCTGCCCCACTCAATTTTTTTGAGGTCGCCTTCAAGACCGGCAATTTCGGCTTCCTTCTTTTCGAGTTCGAGTTCAAACAGTTTGGCGCGCAACATTTTCAAGCAACGTTCACGGTTTTGAATCTGCGAACGTTCGTTTTGACATTGCACGACAATGCCCGTCGGAATGTGCGTCATGCGCACCGCCGACGACGTTTTGTTGATGTGCTGACCGCCCGCGCCGCTTGCCCGATACGTGTCGACGCGAACGTCCGCCATGTTGATATCAACTTCGACGGCGTCATCAATTTCGGGAATGATGTCGCACGCGCTGAAGGACGTGTGCCGCCGCGCATTTGAATCGAAAGGCGAAATTCTCACGAGTCGGTGAATGCCTTTTTCGGACTTCAAGTAGCCGTAAGCGTTATGTCCTTTGACGAACAGCGTCGCGGATTTAACGCCCGCTTCGTCGCCGGGGAGCAAGTCGACGGTTTCAAGTTCAAAGCCGTGACGTTCAGCCCAACGCGTGTACATGCGCAAAAGCATCTGCGTCCAGTCTTGAGCTTCGGTGCCGCCCGCGCCCGCGTGCAAAGTCAAAATCGCGTTGTTGCCGTCGTACGGTTCGCTGAGCATGACTTCAAGCCGCAGATTTTCAAGCCCGCGTTCAATCGCCGCAATCTCCGACGAAATTTCGGCTTCCTGCGACAAGTCTTGTTCGTCAAGCGCAAGTTCAAGCAGAATCTGCGCGTCGTCAAACTTCGCCTGCAGATTTTTGTAAGTTTCGATGCCGGATTTGACGGCGTTCAGCTCCTGCGTGATTTTTTGCGCGGAGTCGGGGTCGTCCCAAAAAGTCGGTTCGCCCATCTTGTATTCAAGTTCGGCGATTTTCTCTTCTTTGCGAGCGACGTCAAAGTGAATTCCCCATTTCGTTCAATTTGTCGCGCAGAGCCGTAAGCTCAACTTTTCTGTCTTCGAGCAACTGAATCACATCCTTTAAGTTAATGCGTAATGCTTAATGCGTAATGTTGACGCCGTAACCGACATTAACGGCAACGACAACCGTCAAAACTGCGACATGACTTTGGCGTTCTCCGCCGCCGACAGCGCAGGCGAAAATTTCTTCAACGCCGCAACCGCATTGTCGAACGTGTCCGTCAAAACCAACTCGACGCGCCCGCCCAAAAGCCGTTTCGCCTGACGGAACACCAGCCGATAATCGGGGCTTGACGAAACCAGCACGTAACTTGACGCCAAATCCGAATGAGCCGCGCCGATTATTTCAGCCAACGACGGCGACGATTCTTCGGAACCCGAAACCAAAATCGACGCGCCCGCGTCTTGAAGTTTCTGCGCCTCGACCGAATCTTTAGCGACAGCCAACGCGGCGACGTTCATCAACGCATCATGTGCGGGCAAAACGTGCGCTTCGCTCATGTTCGTGATTTTGACTTCTTTGAGCGGTCCCCAACCGAGTGCCTGCTCCAAAGTTTTGCCGACGTGATCGGTGTGCAGGTGAACGTCAAAGCCGCCGCTTGACCGTTCGACGATTGAAAAACTGCTGAAGTCGCGCATCTGCCGTTCCAATTCGGGCAAGCTTGCTTTGGAATTTTTCACGCGCAGACGCACGCAATACGGACGAACACGGTCGTTGCGCGGGTCGGGCATGTTTTTATGCGTGCCCAAACCGAGCGACAAACTCACCGCAGGCGAAACAAAATTGCCGTCGAGACCTTTCAAGCAACCGCGCAAGAAACTCAACATAATCTGCGCGCCCGCTTCGGGGTGAGCGATTTCGTCAACGGCAGATTCGCCCGACTGAATCGCCTTGAGCAAAATCTCGACAATCGGCATCCCGTCGCGAACCGCATGGTAAGCACCTTTGGCGACGGATTTCGCCACGGTTATGAACGGACGTTCCGGCTCTTCGGGAATAACCCGTTGCGCGTAAAGTATGCCGTACTGAAACGCCTTGCCGAATTCGGAACCCGTCGCGTCGTACTTGCCGGCAAGCCCCGCGCTGATTCCGCGAAACATCTGCGACAGGACGACACCCGCGTTGCCGCGTGCACCGAAGACGGCTCCCGTCGCCACACGACGACTAAGCCCGCCGATTGAATCGTCTTTGGCGTCGGTCAGCGGCATGACAGCCGCGCCCATCGTTCGCAAAATGTGCGTGCCCGCCAAAGTGCCCGCGCCGCCAAGCGCATTGATCGTTTCGTATTCCAAAAGAAATTCGCTGTACGCGCCGGAGACCATGCGCTTGAAATCTCCGCCGGTGATGACTTCTCTGTTGCCCGTCATAGCCGCACCGCCTCTCAATCAATTAGGAGTTAGGAATTAGGAATGTGGAATGTCGACGCGATTTAATTCCCAATTCCAAATTCCAAATTCCACATTGCTTTTTAAAGGATTATCCTGTTGATTCGCGAAATAAGCGCAATAACCTTTATCGACAAGGAGAAAACTTTATGACGGACAAGAAACTTGACGCCGACAAAAAAACCGTTCGCCGCAAACGGAAAACTTCGTCGGACGGAGCCGCCTCGAAAACTCGCGGCGGGCGACGCAAAAATTACAAGAACGACGGCCGCGAAAAAATTTTTGCGCTCGACATCGGCACGCGTTCGGTTATCGGCATTGTCGCCGAGGAAGACGACGACGGCTTGATGAACGTTATCGCCACGTATCGGCTTGAACACTCCAGCCGCGCCATGCTCGACGGACAAATTCACGACGTGCCGCAAGTCGCCGAAGTCATCATTCGAGTGAAAAATTTTTTGGCTCAACAAGTCGGCGAACTCAAAAACGCGGCAATAGCGGCGGCAGGTCGCGCACTTTACACAATGACCGCCGAGGCAACGCTCGAAGTCAACGGCTTGATAACCGACGAAGTTCAAAGCAGCTTGAATTTCGCCGCCGTTCAGCTCGCCCAATCGCAGCTCACCAGCGAAAAAAAAATCGACGCGAAAATTTATTACTGCGTCGGCTTCAGCATCATCAGCTACGAACTTGACGGCATTCGGCTCAAAAGTTTAATCGGGCAACGCGGCAAGGTCGCCAAAACCAAAGTTATCGCCACGTTTCTGCCGCGACAAGTCGTCGACTCAATGCAGACCGCGCTGACTTATTCCGGGCTTGACGTGCGTGCTTTGACTTTGGAGCCGATAGCCGCGATTAATGTTTTGGTGCCGCCGTCAATGCGACATTTAAACATCGTCCTGGTTGACATCGGCGCGGGCACCTCCGACGTTGCCATCACCAAAAACGGCTCGGTTATCGCTTACGGCATGGTGCCGCTTGCGGGCGACGAAGTCACCGAAGCAATTTCGCAGAAATTTTTGCTCGACTTCAACGTCGCCGAAGAAATTAAACGCAAGGCAACCAACGGCGAAGGCGCGCTGTTCAGCGACATTTTGGGACGCGGCTACGAACTTTCCGCCGAAGAAATTCTTGCGCCGATAGCCGAAAACGTCGCCAATATCGCGAAGGCAATTTCACGCACGATTTTGGAACTCAACGGCAACGAACCTCCGCAAGCACTGTTGCTCGTCGGCGGCGGTGCTTTGACGCCCGACTTGAACAAATTCGTCGCGCAGGAATTGAACTTGCCGCTTGATCGTGTCGCCGTGCGCACGCCCGAAAACGTCGAAGGCATCAAAAATATTCCCGACGAATTGAAGTCGCCCGACGCCGCCACGCCGCTCGGTATTTTGAAAATCGCTTCGTCTGACAGCTTCCACTTCTTCAACGTGACGATTAACGGCGAAGACTTGAACTTGTTCCACTTCCGCGAATTGACCGTGAGCGACGCGATTTTGAGCGCAGGTCTCGATTACAAAAAATTCAACGGCAAGCCCGGTCTCGGCGTGATGATTTCGCTCAACGGCGAGAAAAAATTTTTCCCCGGCTCAATGGGCACGTTTGCGCGAATCACAATGAACGACAAGCCCGCCACGTTGGAAACGCCGCTTGAAAACAACTGCCGAATCACAATCGAACGCGGCGAAGACGGCATTACTCCGCAACTGAAAATCGAAGACGTTAT
Organism: Selenomonadaceae bacterium; assembly: GCA_017479925.1. Classification (GTDB taxonomy): domain Bacteria; phylum Bacillota; class Negativicutes; order Selenomonadales; family Selenomonadaceae; genus Quinella. Next base: position 7,443 of record JAFVBP010000098.1, read on the forward strand.
CGCCGTCGACCCGACTTTTGCCGTTATGGTCAACGGTAAAAGTTTTTCCGTCACGCCGAAACTTTTGGTCAACGACGAAGTCAGCTTGCCGACGCGAATTCTGCAGGACGGCGACGAACTCAACAGCAAGTCAAAGCGCACAATCGGCGAAGTTTTGCGGCTGTCGGGTTATCCGCCCGCGGGCAAGAAAATTCACTACACTTTGAACGGCAAGAAATCGCACTTCATGTGCACGCCCGACGTTTTTTGTAACGGGGAACGCGCCGACATCAACGAAATTATTCACGCGGGCGACGCGATTGAATACGTGCCCAACGACGCGCTCAAGCTGTCCGAAATTCTCAGGGACGAATCGACCGCCGCCGCGATTAAAATTTCCTACAACGACAAGGAATATAAAATTCCCACGTCGATAACGATGCTTTTGAGCGTCAACGGGCGAATCTCGAACGAAAACACGATTATCGACGACGGTGCCGACATCATCTGCGAACGCGAAGAAAAATCGACCGTCATGGTTTCCGACGCGTTGCTTGCCGTCAACTTCAAACCGCCGCCGCCGAAAAGTCGCGTCAGTTTCGTCATCAAGGTCAACGGTGTGCCCGCGGAATTTGCCGACCCCGTCAAAAACGGCGACAAGCTTGAAATTATTTTGAAGACGCCCGACGGCATGGAATTCAAGCCGCTCGACGAACTCGAAATGCCCGTTCGTGCCGACGACGAGAAAGCTCCCGATCCGAACAAAAAACTTTCGATCAACGACTTCATTCGCACGATTTGAGGTGGTGACGACATGATTCACGTTTGCTTTTGTTTGCACGACGCCGACGGTCTCTACTCGAAATTCACGGGCACGACGATGCTTTCAATGTTCGCGAATCAACATACCCCCCCCCGTCGCTCACGGTACACATTTTGCACGACAACACTTTGATCGATGAAAACCGCGACAAATTCATTTATCTGGCGGGACGTTACAGTCAAACCGTCAAGTTTCACAACGTCGAAAATGTTTGCGCAAGCAAGCTCGAAGAAATTCGGCGTAATTTCCCGGCGTTGAAAACTCATTGGCTGACCGTTGGCGCGTTTTTCAAGTGTTTTATCCCCGACGTTCTTGCCGACCTCGACAAAGTTATCTACCTCGACTCGGACATAATCGTTAATCTCGACATCGGCGAATTGTGGCGCGTCGACCTCGGCGAAAAAATTCTCGGCGTCGTCACTGAACTTTCAAACAGGCGTAACGTTCAAAACCAATTCGCGCTTGTCACCGACGGGCACGTCAAAGCCGAAAACTGTTTCAATTCGGGCGTCATGCTCATGAATTTGAATCTTTTGCGCGCTGAATCTCAAAAAATTACCGACGCAATCAAGTTCATCGCTCGGAATCCCAAGTACCAAAAGTATATGGATCAGGAAGCCATCAATATTTGTTTTTCGACGCGGGCGTTGCACCTGCCGACAAAGTTCAATCGCTTTGCCGTCAGCGCGCTTGCGGAAAACAACCAAACTTGCGAGCGAAAAATTTATCACTTCGTCGGGCAACGCGACACGCTTGATTTGGACATGAAAAACGTGCTTTACCGTCTGTGGATGGAATATTTCCTCAAGACGCCGTGGTTCAATGTGCACTCAATCGGGCGGCTTTACGAAAACATTCAAAGCGTAAACGACAACATGCGTCTTGCGTTTAGAAAATTTTCGACGTTCACCAGCGGCAAAACCCGTGCGTTTATCGTCACACCCGATCTTGTCGAGGCGGTCAGAAAAATTTTCATGCCCAACGACTTCGACGAGATAATCACGGTTGATTTCGACGAAAACGACTGCCGAAACACCGTGCAAATGATTTTCAACGAGATAGTTTCTTCGCGCAACGAAAAGTTTTTCTTCATACTGATTCAAGACTTCCCGTTCGGCGCGCTTTCACGGGGCGGTTTGACTGCCGGCAAAGATTTTTTGGACGCCGTCGAATTTTTGTCGCAGGAACACGGCTTCCCGCTCAGTACCTACCAAATGCTCAAAGGCATGTGAGCAAAAATTTTCACAGGAGGGATGCTCATGATTCACGTTTGTTTCGGATTGCACGACGCCGACGGTCTTTACTCGAAATTCACGGGCACGACGATAACGTCGATTTTCGCGAACACGTCGGAGCAGGTGACGGCGCACATTTTGCACGACGCGACGTTGATTGACTACAATCGCGAAAATTTTCTGCGGCTTGCAAAGTACTACAATCAACGCGTCGAATTCCACAACGTCGACGAACTTTGTCCGAACGAAATTCAACTTCTGCGCGAAGTTCTTGCCGAAAGAATCAAAACGCGTTTCAGCATCGGCACGTTTTACCGCTTGCTTGCGAAAAAAATTCTGCCCGTCGACCGAATCATCTACCTTGACTCGGACATTATCGTAAATCTCGACATCGGCGAACTGTGGAACGTCGACTTGCGCGATTATCCGCTTGCCGCCGTGCCGGAAGTTGCAGCGACGCAGGGGCACATGATCAAAAATAAATTCCTGCTCAATGCCGGGCTTGTCGCCGTCGAAGATTATTTTAATTCGGGCGTGATTCTGTTCAACCTCAACCGCCTTGATGAAAATTTTTTCGCGGACGGCGTGAAATTTCTGGTTGACAACCCGCAATGCGCGTCGCCCGACCAGGACATTTTGAACGCGTTTTTCGCGAAAAATTATCTCAAGCTCGAAAACCGCTTCGATTCGTTCGTGTCGACGGAAGAGTCAAAACCCGCCGAAAAAATTTACCATTACGCGGGGCACGTCATGGATTTCGACATGGAAAAGCCGTTCAGTTTGCTGTGGATGGCGAATTACATGAATTCGGGCTGGTTCGACATTGATTCAATCGACCGAATCTACATAAATTATCTCGAACGCGACGCCGAAGTCAAAAACACGCTGATTCAAGTCACGTCCGCGCTCAACGGCAACAGGAAACGCGCTTTCGTCACCTTCGCCGCCTACGTCGACGCGATTAAACAAATTTTCGACGCCGCCGACAATGAGTTAATCGTCATTGAAACGTTTTTGGACTTCGACGAACTGATTCGTGCGCTGAAAAAAGTTAAATCGAAACGCGTTTTCTTCTCGATGGTTGAAAATTTCACGATTATGAGCAACATTTTTTCGGACATGGGTCTCGTCGAAGGCAAAGACTTCTTCAACGGCTTGAAATTTCTTGCCGCACAGCACGGTTACCGAATCAATTCGTATTCGTTCGTCAAAGCACTGTGAAAAATTCAACGTCCGACCGAAAATCGGGCGTTTTTTGTTTGCGGCAGGAAAATTCGCCCGCCCGTCAAATATTTCCGCCGTCATACGAATTTTTTCGAGGAGGTGCAATGTTTTGGGCAAGTTAATTGTCATCGAAGGCGGCGACGGGTCGGGAAAAGCCACGCAAACCCGCAAACTTTTCGAGCGATTGCGCGACTTGGAGAACAAAGTCACGCGAATCAGCTTCCCGAATTACGAATCAGAGTCATCCGCGCTGATAAAAATGTATCTTCGCGGCGATTTCGGCGGTTCGGCGGAAGATGTCAACCCTTACGCCGCCGCAACTTTTTACGCGGTTGACAGGTTCGCGGGTTTTTTCGATTGGAAGGACGTTTACCAAGCCGAACGCGGAATTGTTTTGAGCGACCGTTATGTCAGCTCGAATATGGCATATCAAGCCGCAAAGTTCGACAAGAAATCCGAACGCA
>JAFVBP010000099.1 GCA_017479925.1 Selenomonadaceae bacterium
AAGTTCGCGTCGGTGATGTAAGTTTTCGCAAGTTTTTTGAGCGTGCCGTCGGCTGTCAACTTCAAAATCGCGTCGTCGAATTCTTTTTTCAAGTCGGCTTTGTCGGCAAGCATTGCGCAACAAAAACTGTCGGAAATTTTCGGGACGCCTTCGGTCGTAACTTCGCAATCTTTGTTTTGTGCCGCCAAATATTTCCCGACACAAGCGTAAGTCGTCAATTCGTCAATTTGTCCCGACTGCAACGCCGCAATCATTGAAGTCGTGTTGTCGAAGAAAACGTGCTTCGGTGCGCGCATCGAGGACGTTTGATTCATGCGTGAGGCGGCTTTCTCAAAGTAGCTGTCGAGTAAAGTTTCCGTCACGTTAAGATATTTAATCGTGCCGAGTTTAATCGGTTCTTTGTCGGGAGTTTTCGAGCCGGAGCCGCAACCCGTCGCCACAATCAGCGTCAAAGTCATCAGCAGGGCAAAAAATTTTCTCATGCGGTCACCTCATTTTTTTAAGCGAACGTGCGCAATTTCGTCGGTAAAGTACGGGTCGGTCAAAATCATGCCTTCGGGCTTGTCAATGTCGAGCGCAACGTCGTCGTAGGTCGGGACGACAACCCAAAAGACAACGTCGACTTGTCCTGAAGTCAACGCGACGGAACGGGCACCGCCGTCAATCGACACGAGCACGAAATTTTTTTTGAGCCGAGTGCTGATTTCCGCCAAAATCGCGGTGTTGAAACCCGAAGGCGTCCCGTCGGCACTGATGTAATCGAGCGGCGGCAAGTCACCCGTCACACCGATTCTGATCGGCGGCTCAAAGTCTTCGTCGAATTCGTCGTTGTTAAAGGTCGGCATTTCAACCACGGGCAACGAATCGTTTTGCGAGGCGTCGACAATGTAAGTTTTCACAAGATGTTTCAACGTGCCGTCGGAAATAATTCCGTCGAGGGCGTCGTTGAATTCTTTTTTGAGCGCAACGTCCCGTTCACGAAAAGCACAACAAAAAGCGTCGGCAAGCCCGAACTCGTTTGTCGTACAATCGAAATCTCGGTTGTGCGCCGCCAAATAGTTACCGACAACTTCGTAAGTGACAATCTCGTCGACTTGTCCCGCTTTTAAAGCCGCCGTCATTTCGGTCATGTTGTTGAAGATTACGTGTCGACGGTTTCCTTCGTTCGAATCGCCTTCGAGTTTATCGTAAAATTTTTCAAGAGTTCCTTCGGCAATGTTCATGTGACGAATGACACCGATTTTATATTCGTTGTCGGAACCGCAAGCAGTAAAAAGCAACGCGCACGCCGTCAGCAACGCAAAAAACGTCTTCATGCAAAATCCTTACTTTTTGAATTTGAGATGCGTAACGTCGTCTTGGAAGTAAGGTGCGCTGAATTCGACGCCTTCGGCTTTGTCAACGTCGGCGGGAACATTGCCCTTGAACGGAACGACAGCCCAGAAGACAACGTCGATTTGTTTGCTCGACAGAGCCGCCGCACGTGCACCGCTGTCAATGTCGACAATTTCAATGTTGCGTCCGAGGCGTTTGGCAACTTCAGCCAAAAGCGCGGTGTTAAAGCCCGCGGGCGTGCCGTCGGTGTTGACGAAATCCAAAGGCGGCAAGTCGCCCGTCACGCCGACTTTAATCGTTTGTGCGCCGTCGGTCATGGGAATGTCAATTTTCGGCGGAGCCTGTTTGTTGTCGGCTTTAGTGATGTAATCGTTGATGAGTTTGTCGAGCGAACCGTCGGCTTTCATTTCGCCGATGACTTTGTCGAGGTCGGCTTTGAGTTGTGTGTCGTCTTTGCGCACGGCGAAGCAGAACGAATCGCCCAAGTTGCCGGTGAGATCGTTTTTGACGACTTCATAATTCGGATTGACGGCGGTGACGAAATTGGCGACGCATTTGTACAAGCTGACTTCGTCAACCGAGCCGGATTCGATGCCCATTTGCATTGTGCGCAAGCTGTCGTAGTAGGTCAAAACGTAGCGCGTGACGGGAACTTTCGTCTCTTCTTGAACTTTTTGCAAGATTTCTTCCATGCGGTTTTCGGTCGCGTTGAGGTGCGCAATCATGCCGAGTTTAATTTCGGGCGCGGGACCGGCAGGTTTGTCGCCGCCGCTTTGACCGCCGCCGCAACCGGTGAACAATGCGCCCGCCGTCACGCAGGCAAGCAGGACTTTCGCGAACTTTTTGAGCTTCATGATGTAAAACCTCCGTGAAATTTATTTATCGCTCTTGAGCTGAATGTGAGCGACATTATCTTTAAAGTACGGCACGGACAATTCCAAACCTTCGGGCTTGTCGATGTCGGTCGGCATGTCACCGCCGCCGAAAGGCACAATCGCCCAAAAGACAACGTCGATGTGATTGGAAGTCAACGCAATTGCACGACCGCCCGTTTCAATGTCGACGATTTTGATGTTGTATTTCAAGCGTTTGGCGACTTCGGCAAGCAAAGCCGTGTTGAAGCCCGCGGGCGTCCCGTCGGCACTGACGTAATCGAGCGGCGGCAAGTCACCCGTCACACCGACTTTGATTATCGGCGCGCCGTCGACAACGGGAATGTCGATTTTCGGCGGAACTTGTTTCTTGTCGGCGTTGGTGATGTATTCGCTGATGAGTTTGTCAAGTGAACCGTCGGCTTTCATTTCGTTGATGACTTTGTCGAGGTCGGCTTTGAGCGCGGTATCTTCCTTGCGCACGGCGAAACAGAACGAGTCTTGAATTTTTTCAATCGCGTCGTTCGGGACGATTTCAAACTTGTTGTTGTTGGCAATTAAATAATCGGCGACGCATTTGTACAAAGCTATTTGCGTCACTTCGCCCGACTCAACGGCAAGTTGCATTGTGCGCAGGGTGTCGTAGAATTTCGGGCGGAATTTGGCGGCATCTTTAAGCCCGGCTTTTTCGACGAGCTTGTTGTAATTATCGCCCATACTTGATTCGGTGGCGTTCATGTGCGACAACATGCCGAGTTGAACGTCTTTGCCGCTGTCTTGAGCGGTTTTGTCGCCGCCCGTTGAACCGCCGCCGCAACCGGTGAACAGAGCCGCCGCCGTCACGCAAGCCACAAGAATTTTCGCGAAACGTTTTAACTTCATGATTACAAGCTCCTAACTCTTCATGGATTCCAACGCTTTGCCGGTGCCGATTGCCACACAGCTGAGCGGGTCGTCGGCAAGCATTGTCGGGATGTTCGTTTCTTTGCGAATCAAATCGGACAGACCGTGAAGCATTGCGCCTCCGCCCGTCAAAACAATGCCGTGATCCATGATGTCGGCGGCAAGTTCGGGCGGCGTGCGTTCCAAAACGCTTTTGACGCAAGTCACAATGCTTTCAAGCGAATCGTGCAGTGCGGAAGCGATTTCGTCCGCGCCGACGGTGATAACTTTCGGCAAGCCGCTCAAGATGTCGCGTCCGCGCACGCTGACGGTTTCGTTTCGGGCACCGGGGTAGGCTGAGCCGACCGTCAATTTAATTTTTTCGCTGGTGCGTTCGCCAATCATCAAATTGTATTCGCGCTTGATGTAAAATTCGATGTCGCTGTCGAATTTGTCGCCCGCCACGCGCAGACTTTCGCCGCAAACAATGCCGCCGAGAGAAATGACCGCAACGTCGCAGGTGCCGCCGCCTATGTCGACGACCATTGAGCCGACGGGTTCGGAAATGTCAATGCCCGCGCCGAGTGCCGCCGCAATCGGTTCTTCGATGAGTTCGGTTTTCTTCGCGCCGGCTTGTTCGGCTGCCTCCTGCACGGCACGTTTCTCAACGGCGTTGACACCCGTCGGAACGCAAATCATCACCCGCGGGCGAAACAGAAACGAACGTCCGACAACTTTTTCGAGGAAATGGCGAATCATTGCTTCGGTCATGTCGTAATCGGCAATGACTCCGTCGCGCAAAGGGCGAATCGCCACGATATTTCCGGGCGTGCGACCGATCATCTCGCGGGCTTCTTCGCCTATTGCCAAAATTTTATCGGTATCCTTGTCGACGGCGACGACCGACGGCTCGCGCAAAACAATGCCTTTGCCTTTGACGTAGACCAAAATGTTTGCCGTGCCCAAATCTATGCCGACGCTCATTGACATCCCAAACAAATTAAAAAACTCCCTTCTGCCAACGCGCAAGAAATTTCTAATAAAACCGCACGGATTTTATCACGCTTTATTTTTGTTGACAAGCAAGCGTTGAACGTTACTTTTCTTTTGGCGCGTTGTGTTACTTTTCTTTTGGCGCAAAAGACCCGCTTTAAAAGCGGGGGAACAATTGGTTTGACCGCCTCGCCAATTGAAGCGACAACGTTGAACCAATTGGATGCAACGTCCACGTTG
>JAFVBP010000100.1 GCA_017479925.1 Selenomonadaceae bacterium
CGCAATGTTTTCCGCTGTACTGGTACACGGAGCGCAAGGGACAAGTTCCGTTGAATTTCGACGGCAAAAAAAATCCGAACCCGAAAAAAGCTTTCGAGCGGCGCGACGGCGTGACGCAGTGGATTTTGCTTCGGGCACAAGATCTGTACGGCAACACCGTCACGAAGGCGGACATCTTTTATTACGTGTACGGCTTTTTGCACCTGCCGAAGTACCGCGAAAAGTTTTCGTCGGAGCTGAAAAAATCGTTGCCGAAGATTTTCCTTGTCGACGACGCGGCGACGTTTTGGCAGCTGTCGAAGGCGGGTCGCGAACTTGCCGACTTGCATTTAAATTACGAGCGTCAACCTGCACCCGACGGCGTCGAAGTTGTCGGCGACGGAGATTATCACGTGACGAAATTGCGTTTCCCATCGAAGGACGACCGCACGACACTAATTTATAACGACCGAATCACGATACGCAACATTCCGCCGCGCAGTTTCGAGTACATTGTCAACGGGCGCAGTCCGCTTGAGTGGATAATCGACCGCTACCAAGTCAAGCGCGACAAGGCGAGCGGCTTGGTCAACGACGCGAACGCCTGGGGCATTGAGCACGGCAATGCGCGCTACGTCCTCGACTTGATTTTGAGTTGCCTGACGGTGAGCCTCAAGACGCTGGACATTGTCGACGCCTTGCCCGAAATTGACTTCGACGCTTGAAAAGTTTTTGCGCGGCGACTGATAAAATCGCACAGTCCGACGCTGTCTGACGGCGGCGATTTTGCTTGCAAAAAATTTTCGCGGCTGATATAATGCAGTCACTTATCGCGAAACTAACTTCATCGTTATCACAAAGCAAAAACCCCCGGGCATGTCTGCTTGCGACAGACTCCCGGGGGTTGCGCTATGTTGGCGCAGTTAGTGCTCAGTCGTCACCCTGGAAAAGATGTTTGAGCACGTCGTAGATGAAACGTCCGATGACGCTTATCACGAAGCAAACGCCTCGACAGTCAACTGATTGTCGGGGTGTTTTGCTGTCCGACGGCGAATTTCACGGCGACATTTGAGTTAGACGGCGACATCATGTAAAATTTGCCCGACATCAACTGAACATTTCGCACGGGAGGAATTGACTTGATCGTTTCATGGAACACAACCAACGCTTGCAACATGTATTGCGCGCACTGCTACCGCGACGCCGGTTGCAAGGCGGACGAAGAACTTTCGACCGCCGAGGCGAAGACTTTGCTTGAACAGATTGCCCGCGCAGGTTTCAAGATAATGATTTTTTCGGGCGGCGAACCGTTAATGCGTCCCGACATTTTGGAGCTTGTCGAACACGCCACAAGGCTCAAGTTGATTGCGGTTTTCGGCACGAACGGCACGTTAATCACGCGACAAATGGCGTCGGACTTGAAGTCTGCGGGCGCAAAAGGCATGGGCATTTCGCTTGATTCGTTGGACGCGGGCAAGCACGACAAATTTCGTTCGTTCGCAGGCGCGTGGCAAGGTGCAGTTGACGGCATGAAAAATTGTCGCGAAGTCGGCTTGCCGTTTCAAGTTCACACGACGGTTATGGATTGGAACCAACACGAGCTTGAAGCGTTGACGGATTTCGCCGTCGACATCGGAGCGAAGGCGCATCATTTTTTCTTTCTGGTGCCGACGGGACGCGCCGCGTCAATCGAAGAAGAATCACTTCGCGCCGAAGGTTACGAAAATGTTTTGACGCGAATCATGCTCAAGCAACGCGAAGTTTCAATCGAACTCAAGCCGACGTGTGCACCGCAATTTCTGCGAATCGCCGACGAGCTGGGCGTCAAAACTCGTTTCCGCCGCGGCTGCCTTGCGGGACTTAGTTACTGCATTATCAGCCCGCGTGGCAAAGTTCAGCCGTGCGCGTACCTGAACATGGAGTTGGGCGACGTGCGGCAAACGCCTTTCGACGAAATTTGGCGGTCGAACGAAGTCTTGAAAACGTTGCGGACGTTGAACTATTCGGGCAACTGCGGTGCCTGTCGCTACAAGCACAAATGCGGCGGCTGTCGGGCGCGTGCGGCGTGCTATCACGGCGGCGACTTCATGAGCGGCGAACCGTGGTGCGGTGTTAGTGATTAGTGGCTAGTGGCTAGTGGTTAGTTTGTTGGCGGCGCGTAACAATTTCACATTCCACATTACTAATTCCACATTGCATTTGTCGCGGCGAACCGTGGTGCAAGTTCAACGGAGGTTTTTCACATGAATGACATTACGAGTTTCAGCGGCGAATACGAATTCTTGAGCAACTTTTACAACGTCCCGATAAAATACGGTCTCGAATACACCAACGCGGAGGCAGCTTATCAGGCGCAGAAAACTCTTTCCGAACAAGAGCGAATCGCTTTCACCGAATATCACGCGGGCAAAGCCAAACGCATGGGACGAAAAATCAATGTTCGTCCCGACTGGGCAGAAGTCAAAATATCCGTCATGCGCGATATTGTCTTCGCGAAATTTTCCCAAAATCCGAAGCTCGCCGAACGCTTGCTTGCCACGGGTGACAGCAATTTAATCGAAGTCAATACTTGGCACGATACTTTCTGGGGCGTCGATTCGGAAACCGGCGAAGGTCAAAATCATCTCGGAAAAATTCTCATGGAGGTTCGCGCAGAACTCAATAACCGTGCTTGAAACGATTTTTGTTCGCTCAAGCGCGGAGGCAGTTGTCATAATCAAAAAAAAAAACAATTTTGACATGCGGTCGGTTTTCCTGTAAACTGTGCGCGAAGTTTGAAAGGAGGCTGTCCCATGTTCAGAAGTCTGACGCGTCGCGAATTCATCAAGACGGCGTCATTGGCCGCGCTGGCAATGGCGATTCCCGCCGAAGTTTTCGCGAGCCCTGCGGAGACTGTCATTTACGGCAATTTTTACACCGTCGACGCGAAGAAGCCCAAAGCTCAAGCCGTGGCGATTTCAAACGGCGTTTACACTTACGTCGGCGACGAAAACGGCGTTAAGTCACACATCGGCAAAGGCACCAAAGTTCTCAAATACAAACGCGGCATGATTCTGCCCGGTTTGGTTGACGCTCACTCTCACGGTCACCTCGGCGGCTCCAGAATGTTGCTCATGTGTCAATTAAACGACTGCAAAACTGTCGAAGCCGTTCGCGCACGCTTGAAAGAATTCGTCGACAAACATCCCGAATACGATCGAATTCAAGGTATCGGCTGGGACGACGCAACTTTTGGGCTCGAAGGCCCCAAAGCCTCAATGATTGACGACTTGACGGACAAGCCCGTTATGCTGATTGATTACGGTCACCATTCGTATTGGCTGAATTCCGCCGCAATGAAGCTAAAAAACATCACCAAAGACACGCCCGACGTTGCCGACGGTGTCATTGTCCGCGACGCAAACGGCAACCCGACCGGCTGTTTCCGCGAAGGTGCCAAAATTTACTTCGAGGACTTGGTTTACCACTTCAACGTTGAGCAATACAAGCAGGCGATTTTGGCGTATCAAGACTTGTTCCTGTCGCTCGGCTTGACGATGATTTACGACCCGATGGTTAATCTTGACTACGGTTCCGAAAACGTCATGCAGGCTTACAGTCAACTCGACAAAGAAGGCAAGCTGAAACTTCGTATGCACGGCGGCTATCAGGTCTTCGCGGACAAAAATCCTCTTGCGGACATTGACCACGCGGTTGCACTTCGCAAAAAATATCACGGCAAGCACTTCGACATTGACACGATTAAAATTCTGCTCGACGGCGTGCTCGAAAGCAGGACGGCTTACCTCAACGAACCGTACAGCGACAAAGGCGACGGCTATCGCGGCATGTTGCGCTTTGACACGGACACTTTGGCGGCAACCGTCAAGAAAGCCAACGAAGTCGACATGACGATTCACGTTCACACAATCGGCGACGGCGCGGTAACCGTGGCTTTGGACGCGTTTGAAATGGCGAACTCTCCCGCCGAAAAACGAAACGCGATTACTCACATGCAACTGATTAAGCCCGCCGACTTTGACCGTATGGCGAAACTTCACGTCGTGGCAGTGGCTAATCCGTTCTGGTTCGCCAAAGAGCCGTTGTATCACAAAAATTTGTCGGTGCCTTACCTCGGCGAAGAGCGCGCCGAAAATCAATACCCGATGAAGTCACTTTTCGACCGCGGCATTGTCGTCACGCAAGCGACCGATTATCCCGTCACGACGGACATAAATCCGCTGGTTGGACTTCAAATGGGCGTCATGCGTCAAGTGCCCGGTCAGTCCGAAACTTTGCTTAATCCGACTGAACGCGTCACGCTTGAGCAAATGATTCAAGCCGCGACGATTAACTCCGCCTATCAGTTCAAATGCGAAGACACGCTCGGCAGTATCACCGTCGGCAAGCAAGCCGATATGGTTGTGCTTGACGCGGACATTACCGCTTGCGCACCCGAAAAAATCACCGACGCCAAAGTTGTGCGCACACTGATTGGCGGCGATTGGGTTTACACGTCGAAATAACCGAAGTCGCGGAAAAGTTTTTGACTTGTCCGCAACGTTACTGTAAACTGTTTCAAATGTTTCAAAGGAGCTGTTACCCTCATGTCAAAAGATTGGACACGTCGCGAATTCATCAAGACGACTTCGATGGCGGCGTTGGCAATGGCGATTCCCGCTGAAGTTTTCGCGGCGGGCGACACCAAAGCCGACCTCGTCGTCTACGGCAAGATTTTCACGTCCGAAAACAATCAGATTGTCGAAGCCTTCGCGGTCAAAGACGGCAAATATGTTTACGTCGGCGACAAGAAAGGCGTCAAACCGTTTATCGAACGCGGCAAGACTGAAGTCATCGACTACACGGGCAAGGGTCTCGTCATGCCCGGCTGCGGCAACGGTCATGCGCACTATTCGATTGGTCACGCCATGCACTCGGTCGGCACGATTATCGACCGCGAAGCAAGCGTTGACCAGTTCTTGAAGGAAATTGTTCCCGCCGCCGTCGCGAAGGCAAAAGCTGCAGGCGCAACGTCGATTTTCGGTTTCGGCTGGAACACGCTGGA
>JAFVBP010000101.1 GCA_017479925.1 Selenomonadaceae bacterium
TGATAAAATAAATTCGTGCCGGGCACCAAAGTCAGCGACGAAACTTCGATCATCGAAATGTTTATTCCGTCGTAAAGCTCGGCGGTTTTCTGCGCGTGGCTCAAGCCGTAGTCTTTGCCGCCCAAACCGTTCAAAAAGTTCGCGATAATCGGCATGTCGGCCTGCGTCAACTTTTCGAGTTGTGCCCGCGCAGTTTTCGCGTCGTAGCCTTTATGCGTCCGCGACAAAATTTCGTCGTCGCCGCTTTCGACGCCCAAATAAGGATTCGCGTAACCGACTTTCCGCAATTCGCGCAGTTGCTCGACGGTCTTGTCGACGAAGTTGTCAATCCGTGCGTAACCGCCAATCGTCTTGACGCTCGGAACGTGCTTGTGAATCAGATACGCCGTCTGCATCAAGGTATCGTAGCTCGCGGCGAAGGCGTCGGCACTTTGCAGAAAAATTCTTTCGGGCGCGCCGAAGTACAGCGGAATTTCTTTGACATCTTCGGCAATTTCGCTCATCGGCGAAAGTTTGAACGCGCATTGCTTGAAGTAGCCGCAGAACGTGCAAGCTTTGTGCGAACAGCCGCTTGTGACCTGCAAAAAACCCGAATTCGCCTCGTAAGGCGGACGATTTATCCCGGTCGTGAAATGCATTCAATCAAGTCCTTTCAAAACGAAATGTCGACGGCGTTTGACTTCACGCGACCTTTACATTGACTGTTTGTCGAATTATAATCGTCGCGGAAGATTGCGCAAGAAGCCAGATTTTTTTGCGTCACGCAGATTTTTCGCAGTTTTTGACGGGGAGCGGTTCCGTGAGTAAAAATTTTTCGTCCGTCAACAAGAACTTGTACGACGACAAATGCCCGATACTTTTCGCAATGGAAATGCTCGGCTCGAAGTGGAAGTTGCCGATAATTTGGTACCTTGCCGCCGCCGACGATAAAACTTTGCGCTACAACGAACTTCAACGCCGCGTCAAAGGCGTGACGACGACAATGCTGAGCAAATGCCTCAAAGAACTTGAACGCGACAAAATCATTTCGCGCCGACAATACAACACAATTCCGCCGACTGTCGAATATTCGTTGACGACGGCGGGAATGTCGCTGTTACCCGCGCTCGACGCCTTGAACGATTGGGCAACTGAACAAATGCACGTCTGACAAATTTAAAAGCCCCGACGTTGTGTCGAGGCTGATTTTTTTTGCCGTAACGTTGCGTCGCGTCGATAACGTTTGAGTGTGCCCGCTGCGATACATTTTGCATCGTGCGGCGGCGGGTGATTGCGGTCACGGCGTCTTTTGACATTGTAACGTCGCTGTGATAAAATTGCCGAAAATTTTTTTGGCGGGTGAGATTGTTGAACTTCGTTGCGACGCTAAGCGAAACGGCGGCAAAAAATCTTCGCGAACTTGAAGAAAACATCAGACAAGCAATTTCGGACGACGAATTCATCTTCGAGGCGTGCGAACCGTTGATTCGCGGCGGCAAAAGACTTCGCCCGATGCTCATGCTCCTTTGCGCCAACGCAAAAACTTCCTGCCCGAACGAACGCACAATGCCTTTGGCGACGGCACTGGAACTGATTCACACGGCAAGCCTCGTGCACGACGACATTATCGACACGTCAAAGAAACGCCGCGGCGTCGAAACGGCAAATTCAAAGTACGGCGCGCAGATTGCAGTTCTAATCGGCGATTATCTGTTCGCGAAGGCGTTTCAGCTCGTCGCGGAAAACAATTACGACGCTCGCGTTCAGGCGATTTTGTCAAAGCTCGTCAAAAATCTTTGCGTCGGCGAAATTCGGCAAGATCGTTCGCTGTTCGCCGTGCCGACAATGACCGAATATTACACGCGAATCAATCTGAAGACGGCAATTTTCCTGTCGAGTTGCTGTGAACTCGGCGCGATTGTCGCACAAATGGATTCGCACGAAGTCGAGACGCTTTCGGCTTACGGCACAAGTTTGGGGCTTGCGTTTCAGATTATCGACGACTTGCTTGACTTCTGCGGCGACGAAAAAGTCACGGGCAAACCGCACGGCTCCGACCTCAAAAGCGGCGTGATAACTCTGCCCGTGATTCGCGCCCTGTCGACAAGCGACGAAGCTCCCGCGTTGCGAAAAATCGTCACGAGCGGCGCGGTCACCTGCGACCAAATTGCTACGGCGATAAAAATTATTCGCGGCACGGACGCCGTCGATTATTGCAGGACGCGGGCGGAAGCTCACGTCGAAGCGGCACGAATCAACCTTTCGTCGTCGCTGAAAGTTTCGGTAAGAATTGCGCTCGAACGAATTGCCGAATTCGTCGTCGACCGCACGCGATAAATTTTTGGAGGTATTGCGATATGAAACACATCAAAACTGTCAACAAAGCGAACCTGCAGGCGACACTCAAACACGGCGGTTGCGGCGAATGCCAGGCCTCGTGCCAGAGCGCGTGCAAAACCAGTTGCACCGTCGGCAACCAAGTTTGCGAACGTCAAAAGAAATAATTCGCACGTCAGCAAAATCAAAAACTCCCCGTCACCGCGACGAGGAGTTTTTTTGTTGACAAAGCAGGCGGCAACTTAACCGTAACCGTTTCGGGCGAAAATTTTTCGACAGCGACGATTTCAGCCGTGTCGATAAGCCGACCGCTGTCGACGAAAATCCTGTATCGTGCGACAGTCGGTTTGCCATTGCTGTCGGTAGAATCGCTTTTTCGCCGCCGAGCAAGTTGAACGTCGCCACGAAGTTCAACAATCTCACCCGCCAAAAAATTTTCGGCAATTTTATCACAGCGACGTTGAAAAGGCAATGCGAATTTAATTCCGCACGAGTTCGTAGCCTGCGTCTTCGATGACTTTGGCGAATTCGTCGGCGGAAATTTCGCGTGTGCTGTCGACCGTCGCGGAATTGTTTTCCAAGCTGACTTCGACAGCCGTGACGCCGTCCATTTTCGCAAGCGCGTCGTGAACGTGTTTGACGCAGTGTTTGCACATCATGCCTTCGACCTTGAGAGTTGTCTGCATTTGAGTTGCCTCCTTGAGAATTTGAGTTTGAATTTGTTCGACACGAACGCTGATTTCAGGCTCCGCCGCGTCGAAAGTTTCGGCACGTTCGACTTTGAATCGCCGAAGTCTCAACGCGTTCAACACGACGCACACGCTCGACATGCTCATTGCCGCCGCGCCAATCATCGGCGAAAGTTTCAGCCCGAACGCGGGGTAAAACACGCCCGCCGCCAACGGAATGCAAACGACGTTGTAAAAGAACGCCCAGAACAGATTTTGCCGAATGTTCGTCATGACGGCGCGACTGAGCTTGATTGCGGCAACCGCGTCAAGTAAATCGTTGCGAACGAGTACCGCGCCCGCGCTTTCGATTGCAACGTCCGTGCCCGCGCCGATTGCAATGCCGACGTCCGCCCGCGCAAGAGCCGGCGAATCGTTTATGCCGTCGCCGATCATAGCGACTTTGCGACCCGTCGATTGAAGTTTTTCGACTTCGGCGGCTTTGTTGTCGGGCAAAACACCCGCGATAACGTCGTCAATGCCGAGCCGCTTTGCAACCGCTTGAGCCGTGCGTTCGTTGTCGCCCGTGAGCATGATAACACTTGCGCCGAGCTTTTGAAACTCTTTGACTGCCTGCGCGGAAGTTTTTTTCTCGACATCGGCGACGAAAATCACGCCGAGAATTTTTTTGTCGTCCGCGAAAATCAACGGCGTCTTGCCTTCGTCGGTCAACGCGGAAATTTTATCGCGCAGGTTGTCAAGCTTGAAACCGCGCTCCGACATGAAAATTTCGTTGCCCGCGAAGTATTCGACGCCGTCAATCGTCGCACGCACTCCGCGACCGAAAATCGCTTGAAAGTTTTCGGCGACGGGCAGTTGAAGATTTTTCGTCGCGACAAATTTCGTGACGGCTTCGGCAAGCGGATGTTCACTTTTGCTTTCGATTGACGCCGCGATACGCAGGAAAATTTTTTCGTCGACGCCGCAAAGTAAAATGTCCGTCACGAACGGCTTGCCCGCAGTCAACGTGCCGGTCTTGTCGACGACGATTGTGTCAACCGCGTGCGCAGTTTCGAGAGCCTCGCCCGACTTGATTAAAATGCCGTTTTCCGCGCCTTTGCCGGTGCCGACCATGATTGCGACGGGCGTTGCAAGTCCCAACGCGCACGGACAACTTATTACCAGCACGGACACGGCGATTGAGAACGCGAATTCGACGCTTGCACCGTTGATAAGCCAGAAACCGCCTGCGACGATTGCAATGCCAATCACGGCAGGCACGAAAATTCCCGCAACTTTGTCGGCAAGTTTGGCGATCGGTGCTTTCGACGCGGAGGCCTCTTCGACCAGCGCGATAATCTTGCTGATTGCCGTGTCGCCGCCGACCTTCGTCGCACGAAACTTGACGAAGCCGCTTTTGTTGAGCGTGCCGCTTGTAACCGTGTCGCCGACGGTTTTTTCGACGGGCAAACTTTCACCCGTCAACGCCGATTCGTCGACCGTCGTCGCGCCGTCAACGACAATGCCGTCCGCCGCAAAACTTTCGCCGGGCTTAACGACAATTTCGTCGCCGACAATCAAATCGTCGACCGCAACCGTGACTTCTTGCCCGTCACGCAAAACCGTCGCAGTTTTCGGCGCAAGGTTGACAAGTTTCTCGACGGCTTGACTTGTGCGACCTTTGGCACGCGCCTCGAAGAATTTGCCGACGGTTATCAGCGTGACAATCATGCCCGCCGACTCGAAGTAAAGGTTGCGGCTGTATTCGTCGACGAGCGCAACGTCGCCCGTGCCGAGACCTTGACCGATTCGGAACAGCGCGAAGGCTCCGAAAATCGCCGCCGACATTGAGCCGAGACCGACAAGGCTGTCCATGTTTGGCGCGCCCGCGAACAGAGTTTTGAAGCCGTTGACGTAATATTTTCGGTTCAGGTACATAATCGGCAACACCAGCAGAAACTGCGCAAATGCGAACGTCACGGCGTTTTGTCGACCGTCGAACAATTCGGCGACAATCGGCGGCACGGGCAGCGGCAACATCGAATGCATCGCGATATAAACCGTCGGCAGCAGGAACGCAATCGACCACACGAGCCGAAATTTCAGCGCGGAAATTTCTTTGTCGATTGTGCGTTCCGTCGACGAAGATTTTTTCTGCGCGGAAATTGTTTTCGGACTGGCTCCGTAGCCGGCATTGACAACGGCGTCGACAATCTGCGCGACGGAAATTTTCGCTTCGTCGAACTTGACTTGCATTGAGTTGGTCAACAGATTGACGCTGACATTTTCGTCGCCGACAACCTTGCCGACAGCTTTCTCGACGCGTGACGAACACGCCGAACAGCTCATGCCCGTCACGTCAAAGGTTTCTTTCGTCATAAAAATTGGCACGCCTCCAATCAAAAATTTTCGACTGCGACAAGACGCAACTTTTTCATGCGCCGCACAAGTTCGGTTATCGTCGACGGCGGCACCGCGTTCAACGCCGAAATTTTGTCCGCGCAACCGAAAATCACACGACAGGCAACGGCGAAAATTTTTCGTGTGATTCGTCGCCCGTTCAAAAAAAGCGGCCGCGCACGTGTCGCAACTTTTTCGTGCGCCGACAAGTTCGGTTACCGTAGACGGCGGCACTTCGTCCAGCAACCGAAAATTACCCGACGGGCAA
>JAFVBP010000102.1 GCA_017479925.1 Selenomonadaceae bacterium
CAACGAATATGCCGTGATTTTTCATGCCGTTCATAAAAAAATCAATGCTTTCTTGAGTGTTTTTGAATTTCGGGCGTGAAATAACTTCTTCGTACTCTGCCAAGATTTTGTCGTTGAGTAGCGGGATAATTTTTCCGACAAATGCTAAATCAAGAATTTTTCGCGGCACGGAAATATCTTTCAACATGGCGGAAACCAAAACATTTGTGTCAATGACCGCGTAAAAATTCATTGGACACCTTGCGCCTCCCGTGCTTCAATGTCTCTGCGTGCCGCGTAAATTTCGGCGTTGATTTCGTCGAGCGTCATCTCGGATGTACCGTTGAGCTTTGCGATTCTGTTCATTTCATCGAGAGCTTTTAAAGCTTTTGTCGCAGATTCACGACGTGCCGCCGCAATTTCGGCGTTGATTTCATCGAGCGTCATCTCGGAATTCCCGTTGAGTTCGGATATTCGTTGCATTTCGCGCAGATTTTTAATCGCCTCTTCCGCGTTGTAAGGCTTTTTTGAGAAATCTTCCTTCGGATTGAATTTGCGTCTTTGAACTGTTTTCAGCATGATTAAAACTCCTTTCGTCAAGAAAAGTTTTCGTCGCCGAGCACGCGACCGACTTCGTCAAGTGTCGTCAAGCCTGCGCGAACTTTTTCGCGTGCGTCGAAAGTTAAAGTCTTCAAGCCCGCGTCAATCGCCGCCGAACGAATTTCGTCGAGGTCACGGCTGGACAAAATCAACGCACGGAGATTTTTGTCGACGCGAAGAATTTCATGGAGCGCAAGCCGTCCGTGATAGCCCGTGCCGCGACAATCTTCGCAACCGACAGCTTGAAACGAGCCGTCCGCCAAAAGTTTTTTGCAACGCGGGCAAAGTTTTCGCACCAATCGCTGAGCTACAACGCCGTTCAATGTCGCCGCCAAAAGATACGGTTCAACGCCCATTTCCAGCAGACGGAAAACCGCACTGCACGAGTCCGCCGCGTGGAGCGTGGTGAACAGCAGGTGCCCCGTCAAAGCCGCACGTACCGCGATTTTCGACGTTTCGGCGTCGCGTGCCTCGCCGACCATCAAACAGTTGCAGTCCATGCGCAACATTGCCCGAAGTCCCGCCGCGAAGGTCAAGCCGGTTTTTTCGTTGACTTGAACTTGCGAAATGCCTTCGACGTGCTGTTCGATCGGGTCTTCAAGCGTCATTATCGAACGCGACGGCTGATTGAGTTCGCGCAACGCGGCGTAAAGCGTCGTCGACTTGCCCGAATTCATCGGCCCGGTCAAAACAATCATGCCCGACGCGGAGTTAATCATCTGCCGAAAAATTTTTTCGTTGCCCGACGTGAAACCGAGTTCGCTCAAGTTGTGCAGTTCGGCGGAGATGTCAAGCAGGCGAATCGTCAAACTTTCCGCGCCGTGCGACGGCATTGACGCAACGCGCATTTCAACGTTGTCGAAACGGATTGAACCGTCAAGCGGCAGGAACGCGGCGGTCGTGTCCATGCGCGCCAAAATTTTTATCCGTGCGGTCAAAGCCTCCGCCACACGCAACGGCAACGGTTGATGCAGTTCCTGTAACTGCCCGTCAATTCGATACCGCACGCGCAGATTGTCTTCAAACGGCTCAATGTGCATGTCGGACGCCCGCATTTTTATCGCGAAATCGAACAGCAAATTTACCAACTCGACAATCGCCCGCGACGAAGAGCCTGCGAAATTATGTCGTTCGCGGTGAAGAAGTTTGCTCAACCGTTCGTCGAAATTGTTCATGTCAAGGGACACGGGACAAGTCGCACGGGACAAGTGTTTTGTCCGCGTGTCGTTTGCCGAGTCCGTAACCTCCTTTGCAAAAAAATTGGACGCGGTCAATCGTCAACAGCGCCGCGTGTCAAAGCGTCAAGTTATTTCGTTTGCAAAAATTTTTCGACCGTCTTGGTCATGACTTTCATGTCGGGAGCCGTGCCGGTGTAGAGCCGATAAGCTTCCTTGCCTTGCAGCAACAGCATCGACAGCCCGTTGAGCGTCGGGTAGCCGAGTTCGCGTGCCGTGCGCAGGAATTTCGTTTCGACGGGATTGTAAACAATGTCGTAAACGAGCGCGCCTTCGGGCAACAGTTTCAAATCGACGGGCGGCATGTCGTCAATTTCGGGGAACATGCCCAGCGGCGTCGTGTTAATCACAATGTCGGCGGTTTGCAACGTTTCTTTGAATCGGTCGGAATGCCAATCGAGACCTTCGACCGCGCCGTACTGCAGAAAATCTTTCGCCAAAGCTTCAGCCTTTTGTTCGTTGCGTGCGCCGATTGTGATGAATTCGGCTTTGCGTTTGCACAGTCCCCAAAGCACGGCACGAGCCGCACCGCCCGCGCCGAGAATCACGGCGTTGCAGTCTTCGGGCATGAAATTCGCTTCCGCCAAAGCCGCCAAAAAGCCCGAAACGTCGGTGTTGTAGCCCGTCAACATGCCGCCGTCGTTGACGACAGTGTTGACCGCACCGATAATCATTGCGTCCGCGTCAATGGCGTCGAGGTAGCGCAGAATCGTCGTTTTGTGCGGAATCGTCACGTTCACGCCGCGGAAGTTGAGACCTTTGATGCCTTCGACCGCAAGCATGAGTTTGCCGGGCTGAATCGGTATCGGGATGTAGCGGTAATTTTTCAGACCCGCCGCTTTGAACGCCGCCGCGTAAATTTGCGGGGACAGCGAATGTCCCACGGGGTAGCCGAGTATGCCGAAGTTTTTTATTTCGAGCGAAACCATTTGCAAAAACCTCCTTCGTCGTGCGAAGATTTTTATTGGTGGAAACGTTGTTGCCCAAGTTTGATTCGGTGACATTTTAACACAAGGCGGCATGTCGCACAATCGCATTAAAAAATTCCCGCCGGTCGCTTTAAAAGCGACGGAACAATTTGTTCTGTCCGCAACGTTGCCATTACGCATTGCGCATAAAAAAAATTCCCGCCACGGTGTGCGACGGGAACGAAACTTTCTGCTGATGTTTAGAATTTGAACTGCCCGACAGCGTTTTGCATGTCGTCGGCAAGTTGTGCCAAAGCTTGTGACGCGGCGGCAATTTCTTCGTTCGAGGCGGATTGCTCTTCGGTGGAGTCGGAAATCGAACGCATGTTGCCCGAAGTGCGCTTGCTTATCGCGTCGATATTGTCAACCATCTGGACAATCGTCGCGGCTTCCTTCGAGACGGTTTGCACGGCGGAGTTAATTTCGTCCATTTGCGTCTTGATGCCGTTGACCATAGACAAAATTTCGGCGAATTGCGTGCCCACGTCGCGAATGGCGCCCGTGCCGGCTTTGACTTCGTCGGTGCCCGTTTGCATTGCTTCAACGGCGTCTTCAGTGTCCTGCTGAATCGACGAAATGCGAACTTTAATCTGGTCGGCGGCTTCGCTGGACTGTTCGGCAAGTTTGCGAACTTCTTCGGATACGACGGCGAATCCGCGACCGTGTTCGCCCGCACGTGCCGCTTCAATCGCCGCGTTCAAAGCAAGCAAATTGGTTTGTTCGGCAATACCGCTTATGGCTTCGACAATCTGACCGATTTGGCGGCTGTTTTCGCCGAGTTTCCTGACGACGTCCGCGCTTGCCATAACGCTCGACTCAATGCGTCCCATGCTGTCGACGGCGTTTGTCATGAGTTCGGAACCTTTCTGCGCCGCCGCGGAAGTTTGATTCGACGTGTCGGCAACGTCGCGGGATTTCTTTTCGACAGCTTGAATGTCGTTAAAAATCGCGTCAATGTTGCTTTTCGCCGAATTGATGTCGTGCATTTGGTTGTTGACGGCGTCGGAAACTTCGTTGACGGTTTCGGCAACCTTAATCGACGCGTCGGCTGATTGTTGTGAACTTGCC
>JAFVBP010000103.1 GCA_017479925.1 Selenomonadaceae bacterium
GCTTGAATGTCGTTAAAAATCGCGTCAATGTTGCTTTTCGCCGAATTGATGTCGTGCATTTGGTTGTTGACGGCGTCGGAAACTTCGTTGACGGTTTCGGCAACCTTAATCGACGCGTCGGCTGATTGTTGTGAACTTGCCGTAAGTTGTTCGGAAGAGGCGGCAACCTGTTCGGCAGTCGTCGACATTTTCGCGATAAGTCCGTTAAGATTTTTCTTCATGATGTTGAATTCGTCCGTCAACGCACCAATTTCGTCGGAAGACGTGACGGGCAGGTCGCGCATTGCAAGGTTGCCCTTCGACAATTCAACCGCGTAACCTTCGAGTTGTGCAATCGGGTTGGTGATTTTGCCCGCAAACGTCAAGCAGATACCGAACGCCAACGCAAGACCGGCAACCGTCAAAAAGATGAACAGTATGCGCAACGTTTTCAGCGGCGCAAAAACCGTTTCCGAAGGAACCGTTATGCCCAAAATCCAACCGGTTGCGGGTGCCGTCGCGTAAGCGCAAACCATGTCTTCGCCGTCGATTGTCGCCTCGAAGAAACCGTTTTTGTCGCGAACCATCTCGTCGAAGTGTGCGCCAATGCCGTCAATGTCGCGGAAATTTTTGTTCGGCTCGCCGTATTTTGCCGTCGCCAAAATGTTGCCGTTCGATTCGATGATGATGCCGTAACCTGCGCCGTTGTAATTCATTTGCGACGCTTCATTTTTCAACACGTCAAGCGAAATGCCCAAGCACGTGCCGCCGATAAAAGTCCCGTTCGACTTGACGGGCGCGACAACCGCGACGATTTGCTTACCGGTGTTGACGTCCTGATACGGGTCGGTAATAACCGTGCCGTTGGACTGTTTAACAAGCTGATACCAAGGACGAACACGCGGGTCAACTTTGCCCGTCAAATCGCCCGCGTAGTAGCTGCGAAAGTAGCCGTCTTCAAGACCAAGCGACATTTCGAGAATTTCGCTGTCGGTTACCGCGACGCCCAAAACTTCCTTCGTCTTAAGCAGAGCAATGTTGCCGCTCAAGTTCGTCAACTCGTTGGACAAACTTTCGCCGAAAGCTTTTTTGCGTTCAAGCCAGCCGTTGAGACTTTCGGCCTCTTTGGCGGCGACGGTGCGCAATTCGCTGTTGACGCTTGTTTGAAGTTCGTCGTTGGCGAAGTAGTAGCTGACGATACACACAATCGCGATCGACAAGCTCATCATCCACGCCAGAGCCATGAATTTTTGTTTGAGTTTCATAACCATCCCCCTCGATAAGTGTTGATTGTAGTTTAAAGTGCATTTCGGGTTTGACGGTGAATTTCCTGCGCGGCAAATAAAAATTTCCCGCCGCTTAACACGACGGGAACGAAACTTCGATTGATGTTTAGAATTTGAACTGCCCGACAGCGTTTTGCATGTCGTCGGCAAGCTGTGCCAAAGCTTGAGACGCGGCGGCAATTTCTTCGTTGGATGCGGATTGCTCTTCGGTTGAGTCGGAAATCGAACGCATGTTGCCCGAAGTGCGCTTGCTTATCGCGTCGATATTGTCGACCATCTGAACAATCGTCGCGGCTTCTTTCGAGACGGTTTGCACGGCGGAATTAATCTCGTCCATTTGCGTCTTGATGCCGTTGACCATCGACAGAATTTCGGAAAATTGCGTGCCAACGTCGCGAATCGCGCCCGTGCCGGCTTTGACTTCGTCGGTGCCCGTCTGCATTGCTTCGACGGCGTCCTCGGTGTCCTGCTGAATCGACGAAATGCGAACTTTAATTTGGTCTGCTGCCTCGCTGGATTGTTCGGCAAGTTTGCAAACTTCTTCGGATACGACGGCGAATCCGCGACCGTGTTCGCCCGCACGTGCCGCCTCAATCGCCGCGTTCAAAGCAAGCAAATTCGTCTGTTCGGCAATGGCGGCAATGGCTTCGACGATCTGACCGATTTGACGGCTGTTTTCGCCGAGTTTCCTGACGACGTCCGCGCTTGCCATGACGCTGTTTTCAATGCGACCCATGCTGTCGACGGCGTTTGTCATGAGTTCGGAGCCTTTTTGCGCCGCGGCGGAAGTTTGATTCGACGTTTCGGCAACGTCGCGGGATTTCTTTTCGACGGCTTGAATGTCGTTAAAAATCGCGTCAATGTTGCTTTTCGCCGAATTGATGTCGTGCATTTGGTTGTTGACGGCGTCGGAAACTTCGTTGACGGTTTCGGCAACCTTAATCGACGCGTCGGCTGATTGTTGTGAACTTGCC
>JAFVBP010000104.1 GCA_017479925.1 Selenomonadaceae bacterium
ACGACGGATTCAAGGTCGTCGATATTGTAAAGCGTGACGCCGTTTATGTTGCCGACCTCGGGGTCAACGTCGCGGGGCACGGCAATGTCAACGAAAACAATCCCGCGTCCGTCGCGTCGCGTCATGAGCTGTTGCGTTTGCCACGGCTTAACGACGTAATGCGGCGCGCCCGTCGACGTGATGATTATGTCAACGTCGGCGGCACTCGTGAAAGCGTCTTCCCACGGAACTGCCTGCCCGCCGATTTTCGACGCCATGTCAACCGCACGTTCGAGGTGACGATTCGCGACAAAAATTTTCCGCAGACCGTGATCAAGCAGATGTCGCGCCGTGAGTTGAGCCATCTTGCCTGCGCCGAAAATCAACGCGCTTCGTCCGACGAGACCGCCCAAAATTTTTTCCGCCAAGTCAACCGCCGCCGAGCTGACCGAAACCGAGTTGTACGAGATTCGCGTTTCCGTGCGAACTGCCTTGCCCGCCGCTATCGCACGGTGAAACAGCGTGTTTAAAATCGTGCCCGTCGCCGCCGCCGATTTCGCCGTCGCGTAAGCTTCCTTGACCTGCGACAAAATTTGACCTTCGCCCAAAATCAACGAGTCGAGACCTGCCGACACCGCGAACAGATGTCGCACGCACGCTTCGCCCGTGAATTCGTACAGAAATTTTTCGTCGACGACGGTGCCGATTAAATCGTTCAGAAATTGTCGGACACTTGCGTCGCAGTCGTCGTCGGTGACCGCGTAAATTTCACTGCGGTTGCACGTCGACAGAACAACGGCTTCGCTCAAACCGTCGTAGCCGTCGAGATTTTCAAGCCCGCGTCGCAGTGCTTCTTTGCCGACGGAAAATTTTTCGCGGACTTCAATCGGTGCCGTGCGGTGATTCAGCCCCAGAATTTTTAAGTGCATGATTGATTCGTTCCTCCAACGCGTCAATGTCGCCTGATTTCAAAACTTGCCACAGTTCGGGCGTCAAGACTTCGTGCCAAAATTTTTCCCGCGCAGATTGATTCGGCAACAGTCGCTTGACTTCCCGTCGAGCTTGCGAAATTATTTCAAGCCCTGCGCCGAAATTGTCGCCGAATTCAGCTTCCAACATGAGCCGCACGAATTTTGCGAACGCCGGGGAATTCGCGCCCGTCGAGATCGTCAACAAAAATTCGCCGCGTCGAATTCGTGACGGCACGTTGAAATTTCCGCCCGCGTCGACGCTGTTGACCAAAATTTTCCGCGCTTGAGCCGCCTCGCAAACTTGCCGATTGACTTCAGCCGAATTCGTCGCCGCGATTACAATCAATTCGTCGCCCAAAAGTTCAGCCGAAAAATTTTCGCGTGTCAAAAGAATTTCGCCGCGTTGATAAAGTTCGTCAACCTGCGCGCAGATTTCGGGTGCAATGACCGTGACTTTTGCGCCCGACTCAAGCAAGCTGCGAATTTTACGCAGGGCAACTTTTCCGCCGCCGACAACGACGCAAGGTTGTCCGTCAACGTCAAGGTTTATCGGGTAAAAATTCATCGTCGCGCCCCTCGAACGGTTGCTTGACTTCGCCGCCGATAACGTGCGCCGTCAAAAAAATTATCAGTTCGGATTCGGTCTTGCTCTTGCGGTGATTTTTGAACAGTGCGCCCAAAATCGGCAGGTCGCCCAAAAACGGAATTTTGCTGACGGAGTTGGCTTCTTCCGCGCCGATAAGCCCGCCGATAACCATCGGTTCGCCGTCGCGCACGGTGACGGTCGTGTCGGCAGAACGCGTGTTGAATCGATAAGCCTTCAAGTCCGCGACGTATTGCGGCGTGCTTACCTCCGTGTGAATCGTCGCGGTTATCGTCCCGTCGGCGTTGACTCGCGGCGTGTACTTCAAAATAATTCCCGCGTCGCGATATTCAATGGAATTCGTCACAGTCGAATTGGTCGTTTGCGTTTTTTGTACAGGCACGGAACTTCCGACGTTAATCACGGCTTCGCGACCTTGAACTGTCATGACATTCGGGCGTGAAAGAATTTTCGCCTTGCCGTCAGTGACAAGTGCGTTAAGCTGTGCGCCATAATAAAACTCGAACGGAAAACCTTCTGGATTGCGCCCGAAACGAATTATGCCGTAACCCGTAGTGTCGTTTTGGTTACGGCTATAAGTTTCTTCGTAGTGTTCCGCAGAAATCAAATTACCGTGTTCATCAAACATTGGGGGATAATAAGTTGTCGTATGATAGAGATATTGCGGCAAGGTTGACCAAAACCACTCGACGCCGAGATTTTTTGTCGCCTCTTTGTCGATGGCAACGATACGCGCTTCAACGGAAACCTGCTTGAGTTCAACGTCAAGCGTTGCCAAAAGATTTTTGACGCGTTCATATTCGGCGGGCGTCCCGAACAGCACAATCGCGTTCACTTCGGGGTTAACGTAAACTCTTTTCGAGCGCGGATCTTTTTCGTCGTTTTCGTCGGTCTTCCAATCACTTGATGCGCCGTCGCGAAATTTGTAC